>CAZFYJ010000153.1:0-5320 GCA_964523215.1 uncultured Sphingomonadaceae bacterium
CCCACCAATTCTGCCGCGAGTGCGCGATAGCGGATCATGCCCCAGCCTCCCTGTCATGATCTATGACGCCACCAATATGCGAACAAAAGTCGTGCGCAGTCAACGCCTTGGCTCGGCTTGCGCAGCATAGTCTGAAAACGGCACATATATGATGTGCCTCTGGGCCCGCTTGCAGGCGGACGCGCCAGCTCAGAATGGTGGGCGCGGCAAGGATTGAACTTGCGACCCCACCCGTGTGAAGGGTGTGCTCTACCACTGAGCTACGCGCCCGGACACCATGTGCCCGAAAGGACTGCAGCGAACCTTCGAGGGGTGTCGCGGCACATCCTGCTGCTGCCGAATATGCCAATGCACGCGATACGAAAACGCCGCCGACCCGGTTGGATCAGCGGCGCTTTAGCGAATGCCGGCCTGCGAGGCAAGCCGGCAGATCAATTTAGTTCACGGCGTCTTTCAGAGCCTTGCCAGCCTTGAACTTCGGCTGCGTCGATGCCTTGATGGTCATCGTTTCGCCCGTGCGCGGGTTCCGACCCGTCGATGCCTTGCGCTTGCTGACGGAGAATGTGCCAAAGCCGACCAGACGCACTTCTCCGCCCTTTTTCAGAGCAGCAGTGATGGCATCGAAAGTTGCTTCAATAGCCTTGCCGGAATCGGTTTTGCTCAGGCCGCTTGCATCGGCCACTGCGGCCACCAGATCTTGCTTGTTCATGCCTCGGGATCCCCCTCTGCTTAAAGAGTTAACAATTTTTTAGACTCGCTTTTGTCGCGATGCCTAAGCGCCAACGTCTTACGCCTGAACGACGCAAAAGCAAGGGATTCCCTGAAAAAAATGCAGGCTGTCGCGGCGGGCATGAGATTTGTCCCAAGCCGCTGTTGCGCAATCAGATGAAAAGCTCGCTAATCAATGCGTTAAAGGCGTTTCCTGAGAGGCACCACCATCCCCGCGCGTCGCCGCTGATTGCGCCGCCAGCTCGTCTGCTTCGCTCCATTCGATCGGGCTCCAGCTTTCGGACAAGGCCACCCGCAACACGTCATCGACATGGCCAACCGGCAGAATCGTGAGGCCCTCGCGCACATTGGCAGGGATTTCCGCCAGATCCTTCTCATTTTCCTGAGGAATGAGCACTGTCTTGATGCCTCCCCGCAGCGCCGCGAGCAGCTTTTCCTTCAAGCCCCCGATCGGCAGCACCCGGCCGCGCAGCGTGACTTCACCGGTCATCGCGACATCGCTGCGCACCGGGATGCCGGACAAGGTCGAGACCATTGCGGTCACCATGCCAATGCCGGCCGAGGGACCGTCTTTGGGCACAGCACCTTCAGGCAGGTGGATGTGGATGTCCTTGCGGGCAAAGAGGCTCGGCTTGATGCCATAGCTGGCCGCCCGCGCTTTCACGAACGAAAGCGCAGCCGAGACGGACTCGGTCATCACGTCGCCGAGCTTGCCTGTCGTCTTGATCGCCCCCTTGCCGGGCACGGTCACCGCCTCGATGGTCAGCAATTCGCCACCCACTTCGGTCCACGCCAGCCCGGTGACAGCGCCGACCTGATTTTCATCTTCGCCCAGGCCAAAGCGGAATTTGCGCACCCCGGCAAATTCCCCCAGATTTTCGGGCGTGACGACAATCTGGCTCGCCTTGCCCTCCAGAATGCGGCGCAGCGCCTTGCGCGCAATCCGCGCCAGCTCCCGCTCCAGCGTGCGCACGCCTGCCTCGCGCGTGTAATAACGGATCACATCGCGCACGGCTGCCTCTTCCAGCACAAATTCCTTCGGCTTCAGCCCGTGCGCGCTGATCTGCTTGGGCAGCAGATGGCGCATTGCGATCGAGACTTTTTCATCCTCGGTATAGCCTTCGATGCGGATGATCTCCATGCGATCGAGCAAGGGCTGCGGCAGATTCAGGCTGTTTGCGGTGGTAACGAACATCACATCGGAAAGATCGACGTCAATTTCCAGATAATGATCGTTGAACTTGGCATTTTGCTCCGGATCGAGCACTTCGAGCAGCGCCGATGCCGGATCGCCGCGGAAATCCTGGCCCAGCTTGTCAATTTCATCGAGCAGGAACAACGGATTCATCGTTCCCGCTTTTTTGAGATTGCTGACAATCTTGCCCGGCAGCGAGCCAATATAGGTGCGCCGGTGCCCGCGGATTTCCGCCTCATCACGCACGCCGCCCAGCGACTGGCGCACAAATGTCCGCCCGGTTGCCTTGGCAATCGATTTGCCCAGCGAGGTCTTGCCGACGCCCGGCGGGCCGACCAGGCACAGGATCGGCCCCTTCAGCTTGTTGGTGCGCGCCTGGACCGCGAGATATTCGATGATGCGGTCCTTCACCTTTTCCAGCGCATAATGATCCGCATCAAGAATGCCCTGGGCCTTGGCGATATCAATCTTGCCGCGGGATTTCTTGCCCCAGGGCAGGCCCAGCAGCACATCCAGATAATTGCGAACAACCGTCGCTTCGGCTGACATGGGGGCCATGGATTTCAGCTTTTTCAGCTCTGCCCGTGCCTTGGTGCGTGCTTCCTTGGACAGCTTCATGCTGTCAACCTTGCGCGTCAGCTCTCCGAGCTCGTTGCTGCCGTCATCATCATCATTGCCAAGCTCGCGCTGGATGGCCTTCAGCTGCTCATTCAGATAATATTCGCGCTGGGTCTTCTCCATCTGGCGCTTCACGCGGCTGCGGATCTTCTTTTCCACCTGCAGCACGCCAAGCTCTGCCTCCATGAAGGCAAATACCATCTCCAGCCGCTTGACGGCATCGGGCTCGACAAGGATCGCCTGACGATCGGCAACCTTGATCGCCAGATTGGCCGCCACGGCATCGGCGAGCTGGCCCGCGCTTTCGATCTCGTTCAGCTGAACCGGCGTTTCATTGGCCACTTTGCGGTTGAGCTTTCCATAATTCTCGAACTGCTCGACCACGGAACGCATCAGCGCCTTGGTTTCGGGCCCGTCAGCGGGCGGATCGGCACGCGGCATGATGTCCGCAAAGCTGCCGCCGTCACGCTCGATCAGCCTTACCAGCCCGGCGCGCTGCACGCCTTCCACCAGCACGCGCACGGTGCCGTCCGGCAGCTTGAGAAGCTGCAACACGGTTGCGATCACGCCGAGATCGTAAAGATCATCCGCCTTCGGATCGTCCTCGCCCGGGTCCAGCTGTGTCAGCAGGAAGATGCGCTTGTCCTGCGCCATGGCCTGTTCGAGCGCGACCACGGACTTGTCTCGCCCCACAAACAGCGGAACGATCATGTTCGGAAAGACAACAATGTCGCGCAACGGCAACAGGGGCAAAATCTGGGTCATGGTCAAAAACTAGCAAAAAATGGGAAGAAAGCGCCTCACGCGATGATGCTCATATGGCGATGAATGTCACCTGATCAAGCTGGCAAGATGGTCATGTCCTGGGGATCAGGCGCGAGCAACGCAGCACATCGGCCATCGACGCAGGCAACATATGCGTTCAAAAGGGAAGTTTGAAGCCGGGTGGCAGGTTCAGCCCCTGCCCCATTTTCCCCATTTCCTTGCTGCTTTCGGCATCGGCCTTGGTTCGCGCGTCGTTGATCGCAGCAGCCACCAAATCTTCCAATATGGCTTTTTCGCCGGGCACCAGCAGCGATTCGTCGATCGACACGGCAACAATGCGGCCACGCGCCGTGGCCTTGACCGACACAAGGCCGCCACCGGCGACTCCCTCCACCTCGATCGTGTCGAGCTTGCCCTGCGCCTCTTCCATCTGGCTCTGGACATTTTTGGCTGCCTCGGCGGCCGCCTTCATCAGTTCTTCGATGGATTTCATGGTGGATCTCCTGTCAATCGCGTCAGTGCAGACGTGCGTTCCCCGCGTCACCCTGGGTGATCTCCGCATCGGGAAAAATTTCGAGCGCCGCTGTCACAAGAGGATGGCTGCGCACGGCGTCAAGCTCGGCCTGCTGCGCGGCCGCCTCAAGCTCGATCAGGCTGGGCGCGATCGATGCCGTTGCAACGCCTTCGTCGCTGTGGACAGTCCAGAAACGCCCGGTCACAGCGCGCAGCGCCTTTGCAAGGTCGCCGGCAAAGCCGCCCGGCAAAGTTCCGGTTGCCGCAAAGCGCAGCTCACCCTCGCCAAGCGCCGTCGGGCGCACATGATCGCGCAGCTGGCGCGCCAGATGAAAATGGCCACCCTGTTCAAGCAGCGCCTCTATGCTCGCCAGCGTCAGCGGCGCATTCTGCTGTGTCGCACCATCAGTGCCGCCCCCGCCGGTGTCACGCTGGTCCAGCTGATCCGCATTGTCATCGCCCGCGCCGGGCAACGCCGCAGAGGATGGTGCATCTCCGGATGCCGCCGGTGGAGCGGCCACGCTGCCCGGCACGGCGCGCATGGGCGCAAGCGCTGTCCCGCCGGGCATTGTGCGTGTCGATGCGGCTGCGGATGCGGGTGCGCCAGCCAGCAACGCTGCCAGCGCGCCAGGATCCGGCATCTGGGCCGCATGCAGCACGCGCAGCAGCGCCATTTCGCACGCTTCGAGCCGCCGAGGCGCATCGATCACCTCGCGATGCCCTTTCAGCAGCAGCTGCCAGATGCGGTGCAGCGTTGCGAGGCCGAGCCGCGGCGCGGTCTGTTCCACATATTCGCGCGCCTCAGCAGCAAGCAGCGGATCAGCCTGCCGGGACTGTTTGGCGAGCGTCAAGGCGTGGGTAATCTGCATCGCACCCTCGATCAGCGATGTCGGCTCCGCACCCAGCGCATAATGGGCGCGCAGATGATCGATCAGGCCGCCTGCATCTCCGTTCAGCAGGGCATCGAACAGCCGCAGGATTGCTGCCTGATCCGACAGGCCCAGCATCGCGCGCACTGCGCCCGCGTTGATGCCCTCGCCCGCTTCCATCCCGCTGTGCGCAATGGCCTGATCGAGCAACGACAGCCCATCACGCACCGAGCCCTCCGCCGCCGTAGCAATGAGCCGGATGGCTTCGTCCTCGGCGGCAACGCCTTCCTTTTCCAAAATGCCCTTGAAATGGGCAAACAGCATATCGGGCGTGATCCGCCGCAGATCAAAACGCTGGCAGCGGGAAAGGACCGTGACCGGAACCTTGTTCACTTCCGTGGTTGCAAACAGGAATTTCACATGCCCCGGCGGTTCTTCCAGTGTCTTCAGCAGCGCGTTGAACGCGTTTTTGGAGAGCATGTGCACTTCGTCGATGATGTAAACCTTATAGCGGGCTGAGACGCTTGCATAGCGCACGGCCTCTATGATTTCGCGCACATCATCCACGCCGGTGTGGCTCGCCGCATCCATCTCGATCACGTCGATATGCCGCCCTTCGGTGATGGCCTTG
>CAZFYJ010000154.1:0-5288 GCA_964523215.1 uncultured Sphingomonadaceae bacterium
GCATTCAGCCGGCGCACCAGCGCGACAAGATCATCCTGGCCGGTCGCGGCGGGCAGACGATGCTCAAAGCTTGCGATCCCGGCTTCGGCACAGGCCCGCGCCTTGGCCGCGACATAGACCTGGCTGGCCGGATCGTCGCCCACCAGCACCACGGCAAGGCCTGGCACACGCCCGTTGGCGGCGGCAAAGGCCGGCACGGCCGCTGCAACCCGCGCGCGCAGCCCCGCCGCAAAGGCCTTTCCATCGATGATGCGGGCGGTCATTGCCGTGCGGTCAGCCTGCCAGCGCCTGAAACGCCATCAGCTGCATATTGGGCAGCACAGCCCGCTGGAGAATCATGATGATGATCAGCACCAGCATCGGCGTGAGATCAAGCCCGCCGAAATCCGGCATGAAGCGCCGGAACGGGCGATAGAGCGGCTCGGTCATCTTTTGCAGAACCATCCAGATGTTGGCGACCACGTCATTGTAGGTGTTCACCACATTGAACGCGATCGCCCAGGAAAGGATCGCCTGGATGATGATGACCCACCATGCCACCTCCAGCAGGATGTGGATGATCTGGAACAACATGTTGAGGAGGGCCATGAGAGTGCCTGCAAACGCCGCTGTGAAGGTTGATGTTGGGCCTTACATAGACGGACGCCCGGCGCGGGGCAATGGCTGGCGTGCGTCAGCGGTTGCGGCGGCGGCTGGACCGCTCTTGCCTTGGCCCCGGCGGCGCCCGCTCCCGGCTGTGCCGCGGTTCAGTCATCCTCATCCTCGCGGCCGACCAGCGCCAGCGCCCGCGCTTTCATCTGGCGCATAGCGCACCAGTGAACCAGCGCGTCGTCGCGTCCGTGCGTGACCCAGATTTCGCGGGGGGAGAGTTCTGCCAGGGTCGCGGTCAGCTCATCCCAGTCGGCATGATCGGAGAGGATGATGGGCAGCTCCACCCCGCGTTGCCGCGCCCGCCCGCGCACCCGCATCCAGCCCGATGCCATTGCCGTGATCGGGTCGGGCAGGCGGCGGGACCAACGATCGGCGAGCGCAGAAGGCGGCGCGAGCACAATCTGCCCCACAAGCGTCTGTGCCGCGACCCCGGCCACCGGGCGCACATCGCCAAGATCGATGCCATGCGCCTGATAGAGCGCGCACAGACGTTCGAGCGCGCCATGCAGATAGATCGGCTCGTCATGGCCGGCGGCGCGCAGCTCCGCGATCAGCCGCTGCGCCTTGCCCAGCGCATAGGCCCCCACCAGAACGCAGCGATCGGGATTGGCCGTGCGTGCGGCCAGCAGCTTGGCAACCTCGTCTGCTGTCGGCGGGTGGCGGAACACCGGCAGGGCAAAGGTCGCCTCGGTGATGAAGATATCGCACGGCACCGGCTCGAATGGCGCACAGGTCGGATCCGGGCGGCGCTTGTAATCGCCGGAAACGACCACCACCTCGCCATCCTTTTCCAGCCGGATTTGCGCGCTGCCCAGCACATGGCCAGCAGGGTGAAAGCTGATGCGCACCCCGCCCAGCTCGGTCACGGCGCCATAAGCCATCGGCACGCCGCCCGGCTGCGGGCCATAGCGCACGGCCATGATGGCCAATGTCTCGGGCGTGGCCCACAGGCTGGCATGCCCGGCGCGGGCATGATCGGCATGGCCATGGGTGATCAGCGCCCGGGCGACCGGGCGCGCTGGATCGATCCATGCGTCTGCGGTGGGCAGATACAGCCCCTGTGGCTGCGGCCTGATCCACATTGCTGCGCGGGATGGCTCGGGCACCGTCGTTCCGGCGGGCACAATCTCTGCGGCTGGCAAGGGGTGTGGCTCCATGGCGGTTGTGCTCCGCGCCCAAGATGGCGCGCATGGCGACAATAGCAAGCCCCGTGAGCGAACCGCGCAGCCTGGCCCGGTTGCGCCGCCATGTGATCCTTTGCGTGCCGCGGCCGCCCTGCTAAGTCGAGGGCGAGGCGGCGGCGCGATGACGTTCAGGCAGCCGGGTGTGCACAATGAAGGAGCAGGGCTTGTCTGAACTGAAACCGGCCAAGGGCATGGGCGATGCAGATATTGCCCGCATGGTCGATACGATCATTGCAGCAGCGACACTGGCCGAAAAGGTCGGCATGATGTCGGGCCGGGGCTTTTTCGCCGCCTATCGTGAGGATGGGGGCGTCTGGGGTGCCCGCCCCTATCGTGCCGGCAGCGGCATCGATCGGCTGGGCGTCCCGCCGCTTTTCTTTACCGATGGCCCGCGCGGCGTCGCACGCGGCAGCTCCACCTGCTTTCCATGCACCATGGCGCGAGGTGCCAGTTTCGATCCCGATCTGGAGCGGCGGATCGGCGAAGCCATGGCGATCGAAATCCGTGCGCAGGGCTGCACGCTATCGGGCGCGGTGTGCATCAATCTGCTGCGCCATCCCGGCTGGGGCCGCGCCCAGGAAACCTATGGCGAGGATCCGCATCATCTGGGCGTGATGGGGCGTGCGCTGGGGCAGGGGCTGCAGGCGCATAATGTGATTGCAACAGTGAAGCATTTTGCCCTCAATTCGATGGAAAATGCGCGGTTCACGATCGATGTCGAGATTGACGAGCGCGCCCTGCACGAAGTGTATCTGCCGCATTTCAAGGCCTGCATCGATGGTGGCATCGCCAGTGTGATGAGCGCCTACAACAAGGTGAACGGCGAATATTGCGGGCAGAATTACACGCTGCTGAGCGATATCTTGCGGGGCGAATGGGGGTTTTCCGGCTTTGTCCATTCGGATTGGGTGAAGGGTGTTTACGCCGTTCATGCTGCATCAGCGGGCCTCGACATCGAAAATCCGGAGCCGCTGGTGTGGGGCGACAAGCTGATCGCGGCGGTGGAGGCTGGTCATGTTTCCCCGCAGGTGATCGACACGGCGTGCCGGCGTATTCTCATGACGCAGTATCGCTTTGCCTGTGCGGCTGATCCGCTGCCCGCTTACACGCCTGATCTGGTTGCATCGGCGGCGCATGTCGCCCTGGCGCGGGAGGCGGCGGAAAAATCTGCCGTGCTGCTGCACAATGATGGCACGCTGCCACTTGATCGCGCAGCCGTGAAGACGCTGGCCGTGCTCGGGCGGCTTGCCGCGATCGAAAACACCGGCGACAATGGCTCTAGCCGGGTGCGCGCACCCTATGTCGTGACGCCGCTGGCCGGGCTTCGCGCCTATCTTGGCGATGCGGCGATCATCGCGGGCGACGAGGATGATCTTGCGGCCGCCGCGGCTGCTGCGGCCTCGGCAGATGCTGTCGTCATCATTGTCGGCACCACGGCGCAGGATGAGGGCGAGTATATTCCCGGCGATATTGCGCTGGGGCAGGCGGGATCAGAGGCGGCCGCGCCCGATGCGACCAAAGCGGCACAGAAGAGCGCCCCGACCCGCCCCCGGGCGATTGGCGGGGATCGGGACAATCTGGCGCTGAAAGCAGAGCAGCTGGCGCTGATCGATGCCGCCATTGCCACCGGAAAGCCGGTGGCGGTCGTGATCGTCGCCGGATCGGCGATCCTCGTGGAGGGCTGGCATGATCGCGTGGGCGCAATCATGCAGACCTTCTATTCGGGCATGGAGGGCGGCACTGCTCTGGCCCGTCTGCTGTTTGGCGAGGTCAATCCAGGGGGAAGGCTGCCCTTCACGCTGGCGCGCGATGCCGCCGATTATCCGTTTTTCGATAAGGATGCGACGCGCATCACCTATGATCTGTGGCACGGCTACACAAAATTCGATCGGGATGGCGCCATGCCCCGCTATGCCTTTGGCCATGGCCTCAGCTACACCCGCTTTGCCTATGCCGCGCTGAAGGTGCGGCGCGCGGGCAGCGGCATCGCCGTCAGCCTTGCTGTGACCAATATTGGCATGCGGGCTGGCGATGAGGTGGTCCAGCTCTATGTCGGACCACCCGGCCGGGCCGTCGAACGGCAAGCCAAGCTGCTCAAGGCCTTTGCCCGCGTGCATCTGCAGCCCGGCGAAACCCGCGTGATCGATCTTGACGTGCCGCTGGAAAGCCTGCGCTGGCGCGATCCGGCAACGCGCCAGTGGCGGCTGGAGCCCGGGGCCTATCGCATATTGGCGGGCGGCGCATCCGATGCGCTCATCGAAACTTCGGTCATGCTGTAGCGGCGTACGGCCGACGCGGAATTTCGGCCCTCGGCGATGCGAGGATGCCGGGGACGCACCAGTGGATCAGCCCGCCTTCATCAGCGGCCGGGAACGATTGACGCCATCATCGCATGAGCGGCATCGATTGCCGCCCGAGTGCGCACTGGGCCAACGCAAATGTCGATGAGGGCAAGCCCGTCGATAAACGCCAGCAATGCTGTTGCCGTTGCCTGCGAGCCATCCTGGAATTCGGGGGCCAGGCGCGATTCCACCCAGAATTGAAAGCCGCTCATCACCTGCTGCGCAATTTCGGTATAGGGCTCCTCATTCCGTGCGGCGGCGGCCACAATTTGAACCCACAGGCGCATGAAAGGGCGCATCGCCTCCCCGCTTGTCAGCTGCGCGGCGTGAACAAGAAAATCTGCAGGCGTGAGCGCCGATCCGGCGGGTAGCGCTGTGGCAAGTGTGGCGCTCGCATCGCTGACGAGCCGTTGCATGACGGCGGCAAGCACGGCGTTCTTGTCCGGAAAATAATAGAGCAGCATCCGGTCGCTCACGCCTGCTGCGGCTGCCAGTTCGCGCAACGTGCTTTGCGCCAGCCCGGTTTCGCTCAGGTGGCGCACAAGTGCCGTGATGACCCTCTCCCGTTGCTGCTCTCTGATCTTCATCTTTCCCTCTTGTAGCGCCTGATACATTTTGCTATATGTAGCAAACGCTACAATTCAAGATTTCCATTCACGCATCTTTTCAAAGGATCCTCCATGAGGCTTTTTCGTCTCTTTCTCTGTGCGCTTGTCAGCATGATCGTCCCCTATACCCTGATTGTCATTGCCAATCACGGCATGAACATTTTTCCGGTCTTTTTTGGTGACATTGCGGCGATGGGCTGGCCCGGCCAGTTCAATCTCGATTTTTTGAGCTTTCTGCTGCTGGGCGGCTTGTGGCTGGCCTGGCGCCACCAGTTCAGCGTCATGGGCCTTTGCTTCGGACTCTTCATCTTCATCGGCGGGATGCCGTTTCTGGCCAGCTATCTGCTGGTGCAGAGCTATCGCACCGGCGGTGACATGAGAGCACTCTTACTGGGCGAGGCGCGCGCCGCGAAAAGCTGAGCCAGGCAACGCCCTCATGACGCCGTCGCCGCCTGCACAGCCATGCATGGCGTCCAGCCGCGCTGCCTCTATGGCTTGGCCCT
>CAZFYJ010000155.1:0-5276 GCA_964523215.1 uncultured Sphingomonadaceae bacterium
TGGCACGGCGGATGATTGCATCGGCCAGCGGCCCGCCGCGTGCCCCGCGAAACAACGGCGCATCGGGCGCAGGCGCAAAAGGGCACAGCGCCAGATAATCGGCAATCGCCTGCTGCACCTGCGGCAGCAGCGGCACGATGCGGGTTTTGCCGCGCTTTCCCGTGACGCGCAGCACCTCGCCCAGCGGCAGCACCGCGCCGGTCAGCGCCATTGCCTCGCCAATGCGCAGGCCGCCCCCATAAAGCAGCAGCAGCACCGCCCAGTCGCGCGCGGCGATCCACCGGTCGCGGGCCTGATCGGCCACGTCGTGCGCCAGCGCGATCACATCATCGGGGCTGACCGGGCGGGGCACGCCCTTGGCGGCGCGCGGCCCCCGCAGCTGCGGCACGGCGGCATCGGCCCCCAGGGCAAAGCGCAGGAAGGTGCGGATGGCAGACAATTCGCGCGAGGTGCTCGCATTGCCAATGCCATCGAGGCGGCGATCGGCCAGAAAACGGCGCAGATCAGACGCTGTCAGCCGCCCGAGCGCCGCGCGCGAGACAGGCGCCTGCGCTGCATGGCCCACAAAGGCGCACAGCCGCTCGGCGGTGGCCACATAGGCCCGCACCGTATGGGGCGATCGCCTGCGATCCTGCGTCAGAAAAGCGCGCCATTCGCCAATCAGCTGTTCTGCCTGCATGCCACGCATGGCTTACCCCACGGCAAGGATGCGCGGCAAGATGGCATCGAGCAGGATCATCGCATCGGGTGCAACGCGCAGCCGTGGCCCGGTGCGGATCAGCAGCCCCTGATCTTCGAGCGCGCCCGCGGCCTGCGCATCGATCAGCTGCGCATCGGGAATGCCAGTGCGCGCTGCAATCGCGGCAAGATCGACCCCTTCGCCAAGGCGCAGCCCCATCAGCAGCGATTCAGTGGCGCGTTCGGTGGCGGACAGCGGGGTTTCGCTGTGCAATCCATGGCCGTTGCGGTGCACCGCGGCCAGCCAGTTTTCGGGCTTCTTGTGGCGCAGCGTGGCCATGGCATCGCGCCGGCCATGCGCGCCGGGGCCGATGCCGACATAATCGTCCATCCGCCAATAAGCCAGATTGTGGCGGCTCTCCTCGCCGGGCCGGGCATGGTTTGATATTTCATAGGCGGGCAGGCCGGCAGCCGCCGTGATGGCGCGCGCAGCGGCAAATTGATCCGCAGCCTCATCGGCATCAAGCGGGGCAAAGCGCCCCTGCCGCACGTCGCTTTCAAAGCGCGTGCCCGGCTCGATGGTCAGCTGATAAAGCGAAAGATGGCCCGTGCCAAAGGCCAGCGCCTGGCGCAATTCGGCCTCCCACTGCGCCAGTGTCTGTCCAGGGCGGGCATAGATCAGATCAAAGCTGACGCGGGCGAACTGCGCCTGCGCCGTGGCGATGGCGGCCTTTGCCTCATCCGCGCTGTGCGCCCGGCCAAGAAAGCCAAGTGCTGCGGGATCGAAGCTCTGCACCCCGATCGAGACACGGTTCACGCCGGCTGCGGCAAGATCGGCAAAGGCCGCCACCTCGACCGAGCCGGGGTTCGCCTCCAGCGTGATCTCGCACCCATCGGCAAGGCCCCAATGCGCATCGGCCGCCGCAATCAGCGCGGCCACGGTGGCTGGCGGCATCAGGCTCGGCGTGCCCCCGCCAAAGAAGATCGAGCCGACCGGCCGCCCGGGGAGCATGGCCGCCTCGTGCGCCATGTCGGCCAGCAGGGCGGCGGCCCATGCATCCTGATCGATCCGATCGCGCACATGGCTGTTGAAATCGCAATAGGGGCATTTGCTGACGCAGAAGGGCCAGTGAATGTAAAGAGCGAGGGGCAGGACCACGCCGCCCTCTCAGGTGGCCGGGCGTGGCAGCGCGAAGACGTCGCGTTCCAGTCCGTCGGGGAAGCGTTCGCGCACCATCCGCTCGCCGCCGAGCTTTTCGGCGAGTCGGCGCGCGGCGAGATTGTCGTCATTCATATGCGTTTCGACGACGTCCCAGCCGAGCACATCATAACCGAAGGCGATGGCGGCCCGCGACGCTTCGAGCGCATAGCCGTTGCGCCGCGCCGCCGGAACGATCCACCAGGTCAGTTCCGAACGCGGATAGCCCTCCGGCCACCACAAGCCGCAACTTCCGACCATCTGTCCGCTCGATTTCTCCTCGAGCGCCCAGCGTCCATAGCCGCGCAACTCCCAATGGCCGAGATCGCTGGCGAGCACCCGCCACGCGCGGTCCGGCCCGATCGGCCCGCCGTAGAAACGCGACGCCTCGGCATCAGCAAAAAAGTCGCGATAGACGGGAAAGTCGGCGCCGGTCGGTGCACGAAGGATCAACCGGTCGGTCTCAACCGTCGGGACTGCGGCGACCGCCATCAGAACACCGCCTTCACCAGCTTGGCAAAGGCGTCGGCGCGGTGGCTGATCGCATGCTTCTGCTCGGGGTCGATCTCGGCATAGGTCCGGTCCATGCCGGTGGCAACGAACACGGGATCATAGCCAAAGCCCAATGTCCCGCGCGGTGGCCATGTGAGCGATCCGTGGACGCGGCCTTCGAACAGTGCTTCATGCCCATCGGGCCACACCAGCGCCAGCGTGCAGGTGAAATAGGCGCTGCGATCGACATCGGGGCCAAGCGCCGCCAGCATGCCTTCCACCTTGCCCATCGCCATATACCAGTCGCGGCCAGGGCTGCCTTCGAATGCCTGCCGCTCTGCCCAGTCGGCTGTATGGACGCCGGGGCGCCCGCCGAGCGCTGCGACGCACAGGCCGCTGTCATCGGCGAGCGCGGGCAGGCCGGCACCCTGCGCGGCCGAACGCGCCTTGAGCAAGGCATTTTCGGCAAAGGTCGTGCCGGTTTCCTCCGGCTCGGGCAGGCCAAGATCGCCGGCGGAGACCGGTTCCATGCCATAAGGCGCGATCAGCGCGCCAATTTCGCGCAGCTTGCCCGCATTGTGCGTGGCGATGACCAGCTGACCGGGTGGCAGCCTGCGGCTCATGAAAGGGCTGCATCCTGCGCGGCAAAAATGCGGGCACAGCCGATGCGCGCCAGCCGCAACAGCCGCAGCAGCGCTTCCTCGTCATAAGGCGCGCCTTCGGCCGTTGCCTGCGCTTCGACAATCTGGCCATCGCCGGTCAGCACGAAATTGGCATCGGCCCCGGCATTGCTGTCTTCGATGTAATCGAGATCGAGCACCGGCACCCCCTCGTAGACGCCACAGCTGATCGCGGCGACCTTTTGCAGTATCGGATCCTCCTTGATCGCGCCTGATGCAAGCAGCGTGTTTACCGCCAGCCGCAGCGCGACCCACGCGCCCGAAATACTGGCGGTCCGGGTGCCGCCATCCGCCTGGATCACGTCGCAATCGATGATGATCTGCCGTTCGCCCAGCTTCTTGAGATCGACGACAGCGCGCAGCGAGCGGCCGATCAGCCGCTGGATTTCCTGCGTGCGGCCGGATTGCTTGCCCTTGGCTGCCTCGCGATTGCCGCGCGTATGCGTGGCGCGGGGCAGCATGCCATATTCCGCCGTCACCCAGCCTTCGCCCTTGCCGCGCAGAAAAGGCGGCACTTTTTCCTCGATGCTGGCCGTCACCAGCACTTTGGTCTCGCCAAAGCTGATGAGCACCGATCCTTCGGCATATTTGGTGAACGCCGGTGCAATGGCAATGCTGCGCATTTCATCGGGGGCGCGGCCGGAGGGGCGGTTCATGTCTCTATCCTTTACATGTGGCCTGTGCATGCGGCCTGGGCATCTGGCCCGGGTTGATGGCGATTGCGGGTCGCCCCTATGCCACGGATTGAGCAGATGGCAATGCTGCACTACATGCATCCCATGCACAGCAACGTCCCAGAGCTGACGACCCGCGCCCGCGATGTATTCCGCATCGTGGTGGAAAGCTATCTCGAATCCGGCACGCCGGTCGGCTCGCGCACCATATCAAAGCTCGGCCCGCTCAATCTTTCGCCGGCCTCGATCCGCAATGTGATGCAGGATCTGGAGGAAATGGGTCTGCTGGCTGCGCCGCACACCAGCGCCGGGCGGATGCCGACTGAAAGCGGCCTCAGGCTGTTTGTCGATGGCATGATGCAGGCCGCGAGCCCAACGGCGGACGAGCGCGCCGCAATCGAGACGCAGATCGATGGCACGGGCCCGGTCGAGGATGCGCTGGCGGCGGCCAGTGCCGCCTTGTCTGGCCTTTCCGCCTGTGCTGGGCTGGTGATGGTGCCCAGCGCCGGCGTGCGCGTGCGCCAGTTCAGCTTTGTTGCACTGTCCGATAGCCAGGCTCTGGCGATCCTGGTCGGCACCGATGGCAGCGTGGAAAACCGGGTGATCGATCTGCCGCCTGGCACCAGCGCGGCGGCGCTTGCCGAGGCCGGCAATTATCTGACGGCGCGGCTTTCCGGGCTGACGCTGGCTGAGGCGACCGCGCGCATCTATGCCGAAATCGGCGTCGAAAGGCACGAGCTGGACGTGCTTTCACGCGATCTTGTGGCGAAGGGGCTGGCGATCTGGGCCACCGATCAGGCGCAGCGCCCGGTCCTTATCGTGCGGGGTGCTGCCAATCTGATCGACGCTCAGGCCGCTGCCAATCTTGATCGGGTGCGTCAGCTGCTGATGGAGATCGAGGGCAAGGAAGAGCTTGCCCGCCTGCTCGATGGCGCGCGCGATGGCCCTTCGACCAAGATTTTCATCGGCAGCGAGAACAAGCTGTTTGCACTTTCGGGCTCTTCGGTGATAGCGGCCCCCTATCACGGGCGGGATGGCCAGGTGGTCGGCGTGGTCGGCGTGATCGGCCCCACCCGGCTCAATTATGCCCGGATCGTGCCGATGGTGGATTTCACCGCACAAACGCTGACCAAATTGATGCAATGAAGTTGATGCAATGATGAACGAGACCGAGACGAAAAACGAACAGGCCAATGGCAATGACGCGCATGAAGCGCTGGACGATGCCGCGGCCGAGGCAGCCGCCGGGATGACCGATCCTGCCGAAATGCTGCGCGCCGAGCTGGAAGAGGCGCGGGCGGCCACGCTTTATGCCCAGGCCGAAATCCAGAATTTGCGCCGCCGGCATGAAAAGGAGCTGGCCGATGCACATGCCTATGCCGCGACCAGATTTGCCCGCGATGTCCTGTCTGTGGCCGATAATCTGGCCCGCGCGCTCGATGCCATTCCAGATGCGATGCGCGCGGACGAGGCGCAAAAGGGGCTGGTTGTCGGGCTGGAGGCGACGCAGCGCGAGCTGATGGCGGTGTTTGAACGCAATGGCATCACCCGCAT
>CAZFYJ010000156.1:0-5274 GCA_964523215.1 uncultured Sphingomonadaceae bacterium
ACGCCCGATCAGGTGCGCGCGCTCACGGATGCCCTGCGCGATCTGCACGGGCGGGCTGATCTGCCGATACTTATCGATCAGGAGGGCGGGCGCGTTGCCCGCCTGAAGCCGCCGCACTGGCCGGATTTTCCGGCGGCCGCCCGATTTGGCGCATGTTATGATGCGGCACCGATCACGGCACTGGCCGCGGCGCATCACAATGGTGCTGCGCTGGGGCAGATGCTGTCTGCACTGGGCATCACGGTGAACTGCGCTCCCGTGCTCGATCTGTATCACCCGCACACGCACGCGGCCATTGGCGATCGCAGCTTTGGCAGTGTCCCCCTGGCCGTGGGCGCGCTTGGCCGGGCGATGGCGGAAGCGATGCGCGAAGCCGGGGTTGCGCCTGTGATCAAGCATGTGCCGGGTCAGGGGCGCGCCTCTCTGGACAGCCATCATGCGCTGCCGCTTGTCGATGCCACACTGCCAGAGCTGGAGGCGGATTTTGCGCCGTTTCGGGCAGTTGCAGAGGCTGTGCCCTTTGCGATGACCGGGCACGTCGTGTTCACTGCGCTTGATGCCGGGGCACCGGCTACGCTATCGTCCGTCGTCATCGATCGCGCCATTCGCGGCATGATCGGCTTTGAGGGGCTGTTGTTGAGCGACGATCTGCACATGGATGCCCTGACGGGCAGCCTGCCCGAGCGGGCCAGCGCCGCCATCGCGGCCGGATGCGATCTGGCGCTTGCCTGCTGGGCACGGGGAGACGCGGCGCAAGCGGTGGCGCAGGCGCTGCCCGATATGGATGATGCCACCGTGGCGCGCCTTGCCAGCGCGATGATGCCGCACGCAGCTGCATCGCCAGCCAACGCTCGCGGCGCTGCCGATGATGCCATGGCCCACATCGTGGCGCGCGATCAGTTGATGGCGGCGGCATGAGCGACGGATCGCCCACAGCGGAGCAGCCGTCTCCCGATCTGCTCGATGATTTTGCCGAGCCGCTGTTTCAGGCGCGAAACAACGAAGACGATTATCTGACCATCCAGGTGGCGCATTGGGAAGGGCCGCTTGATCTGCTGCTGGCGCTCGCGCGCACCCAGCGGGTCGACCTGCGGGAGATTTCAATTCTCGCCCTTGTCGAACAATATCTCGATTTCATCGCCAATTCAAAGGCGCTCAAGCTCGAGCTTGCGGCCGATTATCTGGTGATGGCGGCCTGGCTGGCCTATCTCAAATCGGGCTTGCTGCTGCCGCGCGATCCACAGGAGCAGCCATCGCCCGAAACGCTGGCGCTGCGCCTGCAGCTGCGGCTGCAAAGGCTTGCCGCCATGCGCGAGGCATCGGCCCGGCTGTTTGGCCGCGATCTTCTTGGCCGCGATGTCTTTTCCCATGGTGCGCCCGCCGGTTTGCGCACGATCCGCAAGACCAGCTGGGAATGCAGCTATTTCGATCTGATCCAGGCCTATGGGCAGGTGCACGCCCGCACGGCCCCAGTGGTGCACAGCATTGCGCGCGCGCCGGTCTTCACGCTGGAAGCCGCGCTGGAGCGGATTGGCAGGCTGGTCGGTGCACGGCTGGAATGGGCCACGCTCGAGAGCTTCCTGCCTGATGCGAGCGGGGCCGTGTTGCCGCGTTCGGCGCTGGCATCGAGCTTCGTTGCTGCGCTCGAGCTGGCACGGCAGGGCCGTGTCGAGCTGCGGCAGGCGGCCGCCTTTGCACCCCTCTATCTGCGCGCCGCCAGTGCAGCAGGCACGGCTGAGGCTGGTGGCCATGGCTGACATCTTCGAACGCGCCGTGGAGGCTGCGATTTTTGCCAGCGAACGCCCGATCAGCATCGATGAGCTGCGTCAATATGTCGGCAATGCGGGCGACCTGCGTGCAGCATTGGCGGCGATTGCGGCGCGGCACACCGGCACTGGCATCGAGCTGGTGGAACGGGGCGGGCGCTGGCTGTTTCAGACCCCGGCGGATCTTGCCCATCTGCTGCGGCGCGAGCGAGAGACGCCGCGTCCATTATCCCGCGCGGCGCGGGAGGTTTTGGCAATCATTGCCTATCATGAGCCGGTCAGTCGCGCCGAGATTGAGGCGATCCGCGGCGTGCAGACAGCCAAGGGCACGCTTGACGTGCTGATGGAGGCGGGCTGGGTGCGGCCGGCCGGGCGGCGGGAGGTGCCGGGCCGCCCGCTGACCTACAAGACGACCCCCGAATTTCTTGCGCATTTCGGCCTTGAAAGCCGCAAGGATCTGCCCGGGCTGGAAGATTTGCAGCGCGCCGGGCTGCTCGAACCGGTCGATCATGCGCTCGATCCGATTGAAAGCGATCTAGCGCTGGCAAAAGAAGACGACAATCCCTAGATAAGATGGACGAGCAATGGGCCGCGCAGGTGCGCAGCCGATCTGGGCTGGAGATATATCATGGGTGGAATGAGCCTGTGGCACTGGATTGTCGTCGCAATTGTGCTGCTGCTGCTATTTGGTCGCGGTCGCTTTTCGGACATGATGGGCGATGTCGCAAAGGGCATCAAAAGCTTCAAAAAGGGCATGGCCGAAGAAGATGAGGTGCCCCAGAAGCCTGCTGCGCCCGCTGCCCGCATCGATGCAACTCCCCACGGACAAACCATCGAAGGCGAAGCGAGCAAGAGCCACGAAACCAAGCTGTAATGTCGTCCCGCGGCAGATAGCGGCCCGGCGCGCCATCCCCAGCCATGTTTGATATCGCCCCCACTGAATTGCTGGTGTGCGCCGTCGTCGCCCTGGTGGTGATCGGCCCGAAGGATTTGCCAAAGGCAATGCGCGTCGTGGGCCAGTTCGTGGCGAAGATGCGTGGCTATGCCAGCCAGTTTCGCAGCGGGATGGACAATATGATGCGCGAGGCGGAAATGGAGGAGCTTGAAAAGCAGTGGGCTGAGCAAAATGCCCGGATCATGGCCGATTATCCGATCATCGATGCAGCCGATGCGCCGCCGATGCAGCCGCTGCCCGATGCCGCTCCCGCTCCCGCCGATAATCCCGCGCCTGCGCCGAAAAGCGCGCCCGCGAAAGCGCCCGGCTCGGCCGGAGCCGCCGCCAAGCCCCCGCGCGCCCGCCGCAAGAAAATGCCGCCGCCCGCATGAGCGCGGCCGAGGATATCGACGCCAGCAAGGCCCCGCTGCTCGATCATCTGATCGAGCTGCGCCGCCGTCTGCTCTGGTGTTTCGCGGCCATCGGCATTGCCTTTTTTGTCTGCTTCTATTTCGCGCGCGACATTTATTCCTTCCTGGTGCAGCCGCTTGTCGATGTCGGGCAGGATGAAATCATCTTCACCCAGATTTTCGAGGCCTTTTTCGTGCAGATCAAGGTCGCGCTCTTTGCGGCAATGATGATTGCCTTTCCCGTGATTGCTACCCAGCTGTGGCGCTTTGTCGCCCCTGGCCTGTATCGCAACGAAAAGCGGGCGATCCTTCCCTTTTTGTGGGCAACCCCGTTCATGTTCACTTTGGGTGCCGCCATGGCCTATTATGTCGCGGTGCCGACGGCGCTAAAATTTCTGCTCCAATTTCAGGGCGATATTGGCGGCATCAAGCAAAAAGCTTTGCCCACAGTCGGCTATTATCTCGATTTCATCATGCAGTTTGTCATGGCCTTTGGCATTGCCTTTCTGCTGCCCATCCTGGTGATGCTGCTCGAACGCAGCGGCATCGTGAACTATGCTCAGCTCAAGGGGGCGCGCCGCTATGTGATTGCCGCGGCGTTCATTGTGGCGGCGATCTTCACCCCGCCCGATGTCGTCAGCCAGCTGCTGCTCGCCATCCCGCTGTGCCTGCTCTACGAGCTTGCACTGGTTGCAATCCGGATCACCCGAAAGCGGGAAAATGGGGCTGAGGCGAGCGCGTGACGACGCTTGTCGCGCCAACGCGATCATGCCCCCCTTTCTGGCGGCGTGCGACCAAAAAGAAAATGGGCCCGGTGCGCCATTTTGTGGGGGAAGTGGCACATCCGGACCCATGATCGGGACAGCGGGAGCGGGGGGGCATATGTCCGCTATCCAGCGCCTCAGAAGGAAATCGTCTTGTAACCAACGATGCCCTGGTGAGCATGCTTAGAATACGCCTGATCCGGCGGATTTTGGCGACTCCATCCCTCGCCTCAGCGCGATTCGAGAACGGCTGGGCCGGAAAGTGTCATTTGCCTTTTACACAGGCGGCCGCAGAGCCCGGAAAGCCCCCCTGAAACACTGGCTTTTGCGTGCACTTGCCGCGAGTCGTCGTGCCGTGCGCGCGCTAGAATGACAGCTGCACCGTCGCCCGGATGTCGCGCCCGGCCAAGGGGGCATAGTCCTTCACAAAACTGGCATGGCGGCGGGCGATCACATCGAAGATATTGTTTGCACTCAGCACGATGCTCGCACCGTTGTCGCTGCCAAAGGGCCGGAAGGTGAGGCGCGCATTCACCAGCGTATAGCCGGGCGTTGCCGTTTCAAAGGCGGCGATCCGATCCTGTCGGCTCGCCCATTCCACTTCCACCCGGCCGCCAATCCGATCCGAGCTGGCTTCCACGCCGCCCAGCAGGCGCAGCGGGGGAATGCGCGGCACAGCCCCGCCGCCGCCGATGGTGGCGCGGGTGACATCGCCCAGCGCATCGACGCTGATGGCGGCACCCGCAATTTCGCCAAGCTTGGCTGAAGCTTCGATTTCTGCACCATATTGCCGTGTATCGGCCTGGCGAAACTGGAAGACCGGCAGATCATCCTCAATGTCGCCGGTCGGGGCCTCGAAAATGAAATTGCCGATCCAGCTGTGATACAGCGCTGCGCGCAGCTTGATGCTCTCGGTGCCGCCTTTCAGCGACAGCTCGATGCCCTTGGCCTTTTCCTTCGCAAATGTGGGATCGCCCACTTCGAACGCCTGGGTTGCCTTGTGCGGGCCATTGGCAAACAGCTCCTCGGGCGCGGGTGCGCGCTCTGAATAGGTGGCATTCAGGCCAAGCTTGAAATTGTCATCAAGCGCGAGATTGCCGCCCAGCGAGCCCGTGAATGCGGTAAAACGTCTGGTGATGTCCGGATTGCCGAGATCGGCATCGGCGGTTGCGCGCACGGATGCGCGTTCGATGCGTGCGCCAGCCTCCAGCCGCAGCGGGCCGGCTTCGAAATGCTGCAACGTGAAAATGCCGAATTGGCCGGTGTCGGTGCGCGGCAGATATTTTTCCTCGCCCTCAACGGCAAAGCGGCGGCTGAAAAACTGTGCGCCAAAGGCGCCACTCCAGCCGTTGGCCTTGCGCTGGACCAGCTCCAGCCGCCCTTCCCAGCCATCGTTGAGA
>CAZFYJ010000157.1:0-5273 GCA_964523215.1 uncultured Sphingomonadaceae bacterium
CTGCTCGATCGGCTCCGGCATTGGCGGGCTTCCGGGCATCGAGGAGGAGTCGGTCAACCTGCACGAGCGCGGCCCCGGCCGGGTGAGCCCGCATTTCGTCCATGGCCGTCTGATCAATCTCATTTCCGGGCAGGTGCAGATCAAATATGGGCTGAAAGGGCCCAATCATGCGGTGGTCACGGCCTGCTCCACGGGCGCGCATTCGATCGGCGATGCGGCCCGCATGATCCGTGATGACGATGCCGATATCATGCTGGCCGGCGGCGCTGAGTCGACCGTCAATCCACTTGGCATCGCAGGCTTTGCCCAGGCGCGCGCACTGAACATGAGCTATAATGACCGGCCCGAGCAGGCCAGCCGCCCCTATGACCGGGATCGCGACGGCTTTGTGATGGGCGAGGGCGCGGGCATTGTCGTTCTTGAGGAATATGAGCATGCCAAGCGCCGCGGCGCGCGCATTTATGCCGAAGTGGTCGGCTATGGGCTGACTGGCGATGCCTATCATGTCACGGCACCGCATCCTGATGGCGACGGAGCCTATCGATCGATGGAAATGGCACTGAAAAAGGCGGGCATGGCACCGGGTGACATTGATTATATCAATGCCCACGGCACCTCCACCATGGCAGACACGATCGAGCTGGGTGCCGTGAAGCGGCTGTTCGGCGACGCGATCAGCGGCGTTTCCATGTCCAGCACCAAATCGGCGATCGGCCATTTGCTGGGCGGCGCAGGGGCCGTGGAAAGCATTTTCTGCATTCTCGCCATCCGCGATCAGATCGTGCCGCCGACGCTCAACCTCGACAATCCGGACGAGGGGACGCAAGGGGTCGATCTCGTCCCGCACGTCGCAAGAAAGCGGATCGTGCGGGCCGCGCTCAACAACAGCTTCGGCTTTGGCGGCACCAATGCCAGCCTGATCCTCAAGGCGCTGTAGCAGGCCAGCATGCTGCGCAAGGGCTGCCTGGGACTGGTGCTGATCCTGCTGCTCACAGCTGGGCTCGGCCTTGGCTATCCGTGGCTTTCAGCCGGGCCCAATCCGCAGCAGCAATCCGTGCTGATTGCCAAGGGATCGAGCCTCGGCGCAGCGGCAGCACAGCTGGAAGCAGCCGGCATCATCGCATCGGCATCGCGCTTTCGTCTGCGGGCGCGGCTGCTCGGCTATGGCGGCATCAAGGCAGGCGAATTCGAATTCCCCAAGCACGCCAGCGAACGTCAGGTGCTGGCCATCCTCCAGGGCGACGATGTGGTGCAGCGGTTTGTCACTATCCCCGAAGGCTGGCCCTCGATCATGGTCTATGAACGCATCATGGCGACCAAGGGGCTGACCGGCACGATCAGCGTGCCCGAAGAGGGCAGCATCCTGCCCGATACCTACAGCTTTGAGCGCGGGGCGACCCGCCAGTCGCTGGTCGATCGCATGCAGCGTGCGATGGACAAGGCGCTGGCCGAGGCCGAGGAACAGCGATCGCCCGCCGCGTTTCCGCGAACGCGCGCCGAAATTCTTGCGCTTGCCTCGATCATCGAAAAGGAAACGGCCAAGCCTTCGGAGCGGCGCACCATTGCCGGGGTCTATACCAACCGGCTGCGCCGGGGCATGAAATTGCAGGCGGATCCAACGATCATCTATCCCATCACCAAGGGCAAGCCGCTGGGCCGCCGCATCCGCCAATCGGAAATCAATGCGGTGAATGATTACAACACATACAGCATGACCGGACTGCCCAAGGGGCCGATCGCAAATCCGGGCAAGGCCTCCATCCTGGCCGCCCTCAATCCCGCGGCGACCGATTATCTGTTTTTCGTGGCCGATGGCACAGGCGGGCATGTGTTTGCCCGCACCAATGCCGAACATGAGGCCAATGTCGAAAAATGGTATGCCATCCGCCGGGCACGCGGCGAAATGTGATCGGCGGGAGGCTTTTGTGCTGTGCCTGTGCGAACCCGTCTGCGTGGTCTTGACCTTCGTTCAGGCGCTGCATATAGGCGCGGCTCGCCCGTAGCGGGCGGCATGCCTTTGGGGCGGAGTAGCTCAGCCGGTTAGAGCAGCGGAATCATAATCCGCGTGTCGGGGGTTCGAGTCCCTCCTCCGCTACCAGCCAACATCACCGACAGGGCCTCGCTGTATCCGCAAAGCTCGGCGCGTGCGGGGCGCATGCTTGCATATTGATCCGTCGGGCAAAGCGGCGCACATTGTGCGCACCGCTGCATCGAAACGCGTGCGCGGGGGAGGGGTGCGTCTGCCATGCTGCCATTGCTTGTGGCATTGCTCTATTCGTGCGTGCTGTTCGCCTTTGCATCATGGGCGGATCGGGCCGGATCGGGCCAGCGCATGCGCCGGATGCGTCCCGCGGCCTATGCGCTTGCGCTCGCTATCTATTGCACCAGCTGGACCTTTTATGGCGCGGTCGGCAGCGCCGTTGCCGATGGCTGGGCCTATTTGCCGATCTATCTCGGCCCCATCCTCCTCTTCCTTTTCGGCCATCGCTTCCTCAAGAAGCTGGTTGATGCGTTCAAGGCGGATGGTGCCAATTCGCTTTCCGATTTCATTGGCGGGCGATATGGCAACAGCCGCGGGGTGGCGACGCTCGTCACGCTGCTCGCGCTGTTCGGCAGCATTCCCTATATCGCGCTCCAGCTGCGTTCGCTCAGCTCCACCTATGCGCTGATCAGTGGCAGCCAGATGCAGGAGCTGACGGTTGCGTTCGCAGCACTCGGCCTTGCCATTTTCGCAATGGTCTATGGCACGCGGCGCTATGATCCGGCCAGCCGCAACGATGCGATCCTCTTTGCGGTCGGCGTCGAATCGCTGATCAAGCTTGCTGCCCTGCTGACCGCAGGTGGGCTTGCCATCTGGCTGCTGATGGGGCTCGACCCGTCCGCGCTGGCGGGCGGGCGCGATGTGCTGGCGGCCAATTTTGCGCCAGCGGACATCAGCAGCGATTTCTTTGTCATCACGCTGTTGTCGATGGCGGCGATCATCTGTCTGCCCCGCCAATTTTATGTGACTGTGATCGAGGCGGAATCGGGCGATGATGTGGTGCGGGCACGGCTGCCATTCCTGCTCTATATGCTGATTACGCTGCTGGTTGTCCTGCCCATTTCGGCGGCCGGGCTTGCGCTGTTGCCGCCCGATGCCCGGCCCGATCTGTTCGTGCTGCAGCTGCCATTGTCCACCGGCAATGAAGCGATCGCGCTGGTCGTGTTTCTGGGGGGCTTTTCGGCGGCCACGGCGATGGTGGTGGTGGAAACCATTGCCCTGGCAACCATGGTGTCAAACGATTTGATCGCGCCTGCTTTGCTGCGCAATTCGCGCTTTGCGGCGCAAGCGGATTTGAGCAGGCCGCTGCTCAATGCGCGCCGGGCGACCATCCTTGCGATCATGGCGGCTGCGCTGATCTGGGCACTGGCCATTCCCCAGTCGCAACAGCTCGCGGCGATCGGGCTCGTGTCGTTCGCTGCGATGGCGCAGTTCGCACCGGTGCTGATCCTGGCAGTTTATGGCGGGCATCGCGATGCTGCTGCCGCCAAGGCCGGGCTGGGCACCGGGCTTGCGATGTGGGCCTATACGCTTGCCTTGCCGCAAGTGGTGCCGCCGCAGCTGCTGGCCTCGCTCTCCGGCACATTGCTAGATCCGGTGGCGCTGCTCGGCATTGATGGCCTCAGCCCGATCAGCCATGGCGCGCTTTGGAGCATTGGGGCCAATCTGCTTGCCTATCTGCTGGTCACGATGCGGCGCGTGCAGCCGGCGGCGATACCTGGGCTGCTGCGCGACAGCGTGGCGGCACCGGGGTCGCTTGAAAATGTGGGCGCGCTCAAGCAGGTGGTGGCCCGCTTTGTCGGTGCGGACGTTGCGGACGAGCATTTCGGCACGTTCGACGCGGCGCAGAAAATCAACGCCGCCAGCGCCCGCAGGGCCGAACGGCTGATCGCGAGCGTGGTGGGCCTGCCATCGGCCCGCGCTTTTCTCGGCTCGGCACTTTATGGTGCCAATCTGTCGCACACCGAAGTCGCCCGCCTGCTGGAAAATAGCGGGCAGAGCCTGCGCTTTTCCAAAGGGCTGCTGGCGGCCACGCTTGAACATATCGATCCCGGCGTCAGCGTGGTCGATGGCGATCTCAAACTCATCGCGTGGAACAGCCGTTATCTTGCCATGTTCGACTTTCCGCCCGGCATGGTGCGGGTGGGAACGGCCGTGGCCGATCTCATCCGTTATAATGCAGAGCGCGGCGAATGGGCAGACGGCGATGTCGATGCGCATGTCGAACGGCGGCTGGAGCATATGCGGCGCGGCCAGCCGCACAGCTTTCAGCGCGTCCGTCCGGATGGGCGCGTGCTCAAGACCGTGGGCGGGCCGATGCCGGGCGGCGGCTATGTGATGTGCTTTACCGATGTGACCGCCGAGGCGCAGGCGCTGGCCGAGGTGGAGCGGGCCCGTGCCGAGCTTGAGCTGCGGGTAGAGGCGCGCACCAGCGATCTGCGCGAGGCCAATGCCGCGCTTGCCGATGCCGATGCGGAAAAGACCCGCTTTCTTGCCGCTGCAAGCCATGATCTGCTGCAGCCGCTGCATGCCGCCAGGCTGTTTTCAGCGGCGCTGCGCCGCGAAAGCGACGCCGGGCAGGCGCGCGTGCTGGGCAAGCTTGATCAGTCGATCGACGCGGCCGAAACGTTGCTGCGCGCCCTGCTCGACATTTCAAAGCTTGATGCCGGCGGAATCAAGCCAGAGCTGCGGCCGGTGCGCTTGCGGCCAGTGCTGATCGAACTGGTGGAAACAATGGCCCCGCTGGCGCGTGAGAAGGGCCTTTCGCTGCGCATTGCCCCGGGTGACGCCTGTGTCGAAACCGATCCCGGCCTCCTGCGCTCCGCCATCCAGAATTTCCTATCCAACGCCATTCGCTACACGCGGCGCGGCGGCATTGTGGTGGGCGTGCGTCGCCGCCGGGACATGGCGCGGATCGATGTGATCGATACCGGTCCGGGCGTTCCAGAAGAGATGCGCACGGCCATTTTCCGGGAATTTGAACGCCTGCCCAATTCAGGCGATGGCGGCATCGGGCTGGGGCTGGCCATTGTCGATCGCACGGCGCGGCTGCTCGGCGCGCGGATCTCGCATCGCTCGACGCTGGGCAAGGGCAGCCGGTTCAGCCTGTCGCTGCCGGTCTCTGCCCTCACCTTGCCGGCAGCAGAGCGCCGCATCGTCCGCACGGCACCTGCGGCGACGGGCCTTGCCATCCTTGTGGTCGATGACGATCCGGCCAATCGCGATGCAATGT
>CAZFYJ010000158.1:0-5242 GCA_964523215.1 uncultured Sphingomonadaceae bacterium
ATCATGGTGTTCTTCATGGTGATGCCGGCGATGATCGGCGGCTTTGGCAACTGGTTTGTGCCGATCATGATCGGCGCGCCGGATATGGCCTTCCCGCGCATGAACAATGTGTCCTTCTGGCTCACCTTCTTTGCCTTCATCATGCTGCTGGGCTCCAGCTTTGTGCCGGGCGGATCGGGCCTTGGCGCAGGGATCGGCTGGACGGCCTATGCCCCGCTTTCGACCAGTGGCTCTGCCGGACCGGCTGTCGACATGGCGATTTTCTCGCTGCACCTCGCGGGCGCTGGCTCGATCCTGGGGGCGATCAACTTCATCACGACCATCTTCAACATGCGTGCCCCTGGCATGACGATCAACAAAATGCCGCTGTTCGTGTGGTCGATGCTGGTGACATCCTTCCTGCTGCTGCTGGCACTGCCCGTGCTTGCGGCTGCGATCACGATGCTGCTGACGGATCGCAATTTCCAGACGGCCTTCTTCGATCCCGCTGGCGGCGGCGATCCGGTGCTGTATCAGCATCTGTTCTGGTTTTTCGGGCACCCTGAGGTCTATATCATGATCCTGCCGGGCTTCGGCATCGTCAGCCAGATCGTCGCGACCTTCTCCAGAAAGCCGGTCTTCGGCTACCTTGGCATGGCCTATGCGATGGTGGCGATCGGTGTTGTCGGCTTTGTCGTGTGGGCGCACCACATGTTCACGGTTGGCATGAGCGTGAACCTGAAAATGTATTTCACGGCAGCCACGATGGTGATCGCGGTGCCCACCGGCATCAAGATTTTCAGCTGGCTCGCCACGATGTGGGGCGGTTCGCTGAGCTTCAAGACGCCGATGATGTGGGCGCTGGGCTTCATCTTCATGTTCACCGTGGGTGGCGTCACGGGGGTGGTGCTGGCCAATGGCGGCGTCGATACCAATTTGCACGACACCTATTATGTGGTGGCGCACTTCCACTATGTGCTCTCGCTGGGGGCGGTGTTCTCGCTGTTTGCCGGTTTCTATTACTGGTTCCCGAAAATGTCCGGCCGGATGTACAGCGAATTTCTCGGCCAGCTGCATTTCTGGGTCTTCTTCGTCGGCGTGAACATCATCTTCTTCCCGATGCACTTCCTCGGTCAGCAGGGGATGCCGCGCCGCTATCCGGATTATCCCGCTGCCTACAGCTACTGGAACGAAGTGGCCTCGCTCGGCTATATGGTGATGGCAGTTGGTGTCCTGATCTTCTTCGTCAACATTGCCTGGGCCTTTGTTGCTGGCCGCCGCGCCGCCGACAATCCCTGGGGTGAAGGTGCAACGACGCTGGAATGGACCTTGTCCAGCCCGCCGCCGTTCCACCAGTTCAACCAGTTGCCGAAGATTGCCTGAGCGACTGTGGGGCGGCGCTGATTGGCGCGCCGCTCCACCGTTGCATGCGATGGATTGGAAATGGTGGCAGTTGCTTCATCCCTGTCTCATCCCGCACTTCCTGCGGACTGGCGTGATTTTTTTGCGCTGACCAAGCCGCGCGTGATGACGCTGGTGGTGTTTACGGGCCTGTGCGGCCTGCTGATCGCGCCTGGCCATGTCCACCCCGTGCTGGGCTTTGCATCGGTGCTCGCAATCGCGCTCGGGGCAGGTGCAGCTGCGGCGCTCAACCAATGGTATGAGGCCGATATTGATGCCATGATGAAGCGCACTGCCGGTCGCCCGCTTCCGGCCGGGCGCATGCAACCGGATGCCGCGCTTTATTTCGGGATTGCGCTGGCCTGTGCAGCGATGCTGCTGCTGTGGCTGGCGAGCAATCTGGTGGCAACCGCGCTGCTGGCCGGTTCGATTGCCTATTATGTGTTCATCTACACGATCTGGCTGAAGCGCCGCACCCCGCAAAATGTCGTCATCGGCGGGGCAGCCGGGGCATTTCCGCCACTGATCGGCTATGCCGCGGCCACGGGCACGCTGGCGCCGCTGCCATGGCTCCTGTTTCTGGTGGTGTTCCTGTGGACCCCGCCGCACAGCTGGGCGCTGGCGCTGTTCGTCAAGCAGGATTACGGCCGGGCGGGCGTGCCGATGATGAATGTGGCGGCGGGCGAAGCGGCGACGCGGCGGCAGATCATGCTCTACACGGTTGCAACCGGTGGTGCAGCGCTCGCGCCGTGGCTGCTCGGCTATGCCGGGGCCATCTATGGCTGGACGGCGGTGGCCGTGAGCCTTGGCTTCATTGCCTGCGCCTGGCCCGTGCTGGTGCGGCGCACCACGGGCGATGCGGATCGGATGCGCCCCGAAAAGCGGCTGTTCACCTTTTCGCTGTTGCACTTGACGGTGCTGTTTCTGGCTGCCGTGATCGATCGCTGGGTCGCTTATGCCTGATCGTTCGCCCTTTGCGGCGCCACCGCCGCCGCCCGATCCGGCGCCATTTGACGAGGCCGAATATCGCCGTCGCCAGCAATCGGGCGCCCGCGCAACCGGGCTGGTGCTGGTGGCATTCTGCGTGATCGTCTTTTTCATCACCATCGCAAAAATGGGTTTGGCACAATGAGCAGCCTCTCGCCTGCATCGGGTCCGCAAGCAACCGAGCCTGCCGCGCTGGTGCGCGCCAAGACGCGCACGGCGCTGCTCGCGGGCGGGCTGGCCATCGGGATGGTGGGCCTGGGCTTTGCCGCGGTGCCGCTTTATGATCTGTTCTGCCGCGTCACCGGATTTGGCGGCACCACCGCGCGGATCGACCCGGTGGCAGCGGCCGCCACGCCGATCGTCACCAGCAAGACGATTTCGGTGCGCTTTGATTCCAATGTGTCGCGCGATCTGCCCTGGAAATTCAAATCGGAGCAGCCAAAGGACACGCTGTCCATCGGGGCGCGTGACATGATGATCTTCACGGCAGAAAATCTTGCGCCCTATCCGGTTTCGGCAACCGCAAGCTATAATGTGACGCCGGCGGCGGCGGGCAAATATTTCACCAAGATCCAGTGTTTCTGCTTTGTGGAACAGACGCTCGAGCCGGGGCAGCGGCTGCGCATGCCGGTGCTCTATTTCGTCGATCCGAAAATTCTCGACGATCCGGATGCCCGCGATATCGAGGAAATCACATTATCATATACCTTCACGCCCGATCGGGTTCAGCCGCCGCAGGCCGCTGCACAAAATCACGTGCAAAAGCCGGTGGACGCTGCACCCAAGGGCAGTTAAGGGCACAGAGGAAAGGGCCGTGGCAGCGCCACTGGCCGGCATGATTGGGGACAGACTATGGCTGGCATGAAGCAGCATGATTATCATCTCGTCAATCCGAGCATCTGGCCGCTCATCGGCTCGTTGTCGGCGTTCACGATGTTTGCCGGGCTGGTGCTGCATTTCGCCAAAAATGATGCCGGCTTCTGGGTGATGGGGCTGGGCATTGCCGGGCTGATCCTCACATTTTACAGCTGGTGGGCCGATGTTGTGAAGGAGGCGCATTCGGGGGATCACACCCCGGTTGTGCAGCTGCACCTGCGCTATGGCATGATCCTTTTCATTGCTTCTGAAGTCATGTTCTTTGTCGGCTGGTTCTGGGCCTGGTTTGATTTCTCGCTGTTCCCCCGTGCGCTCGATGTGGCGTTCGATCCCGCCAAATCGCTCTGGTCGACCACCAACATGATCGGGCAGGAAGGCGCATCGGCGCTGGAAATATGGCCGCCCAAGGGGATTGAGGTGTTCAATCCCTTCTCGCTGCCGCTGCTCAACACGCTGATCCTGCTGTGCTCCGGCACCACGGTTACCTGGGCTCACCACAGCCTGATCAACGGGGATCGCGATGGCCTGATCAAGGGGCTGTGGCTCACCATCGGCCTCGGCATCCTGTTCAGCTGCATCCAGTTCTATGAATATAGCATTGCGCCATTTCCCTTTGGCGGGCTGAACTATGGCAGCGCATTTTTCATGGCAACGGGCTTTCACGGTTTCCATGTGATTGTCGGCACCATCTTCCTGATTGTGTGCCTGGCACGCGCTTATAAGGGCCATTTCACCCCGCGGCAGCATTTCGGCTTTGAAGCGGCTGCCTGGTATTGGCACTTTGTCGATGTGGTGTGGCTCTTCCTCTTCATCACTGTGTATATCTGGGGCGGCTGGGGCGCGCCGATGCACGGCTGAACGGATGACGCATCGCCGCACAACTGATGAGGGCCGTCCGCCATGGGCGGCCCTTTTCGCATGGGCCCCCTGCTGCATTAGCGTCCTTGCCCCATGAACCCGCCTTATCCCATGAAAACGACGCGCATTCCGATATTCGCAACGCTGGTCGTGGCGCTGGCAGTGGCCATCATGCTGGCGCTCGGCATCTGGCAGCTTGAGCGCAAGGGAGAGAAAGAAGCGCAGCTTGCGCTTTATCGGGCAAATATTGCGCAGCCCGATCCCGTTGCCGTGCCGCTGGTGCGCCCGGTGCCGGATGCGGCCATGTTTCGACGGACCGAGGCGACATGCGAGCGGATCGGCGAGCCGGAGCGGCGCGGCGGGAAGGATCGTGCATCGGGCGCGACGATCTACCGGGTGTTGTTGCGCTGCGCCATGCTGCCGCCATCGCCTGCCGCAGCGGGCCCGCATGATCAGGCTGCGCCCTTTTTCTTCGCCGATATTGGCGGCACGACCGATCCCGTCGCGCCGCTTGCGCTTCCCGACCGGTTTCGGCTGAGCGGGATGATCAGTGCCATGCCCGGCGACGGCCTGCTCGCCCGGCTGACCGGGCAGGCAAAGCCGCCCGCGATGCTGATCATTGCCGATCAGCCCATCGTCGCCGGGCTGGTGCCGAGTGCCTTTCCCGATGTGGAAAGCGTGCCGAACAATCATCTGGCCTATGCCGGCCAATGGTTTCTTTTCGCGCTGGCGGCGATCATCATCTATGCACTGGCCTTGCGGAAGCGCCGCAAAGGCGGCTAAGCGCCTTGTTGTTATGGACTATGTCAGCACACGTGGTGGCGGCGCGCCGCTTGATTTCCGGCAGGTCACACTGGCCGGGCTGGCCCCCGATGGCGGGCTTTACGTGCCTGCCGCCTGGCCGCGCATGTCGCAAGCGGAGATTGCGGGCCTGCGCGGCCTCGATTATGTCGAAACCGCCGTCCGTGTCATCCTGCCCTTTGTCGCCGGGAGCCTTGGCGAAGATGATGTGCGGCGCCTGTGCACCGCGGCCTATGGCAGCTTTTCGCACCGTGCCATCACCCCGCTGGTGCAGCTTGATCACCAGCATTGGCTGCTGGAGCTGTTTCACGGGCCGACGCTCGCGTTCAAGGATGTGGCG
>CAZFYJ010000159.1:0-5234 GCA_964523215.1 uncultured Sphingomonadaceae bacterium
TCCTTCAGCAGGCGGCCCAGATGCATTGCGCCCTGGCTGTGACCTGCCAGGATGATCGGCCGATTGGGGCCAACATCTGCCAAAAACTGATCAAATGCCGCCATGACGTCATCAAAGGCGAGATCAAAGGCGCGGTTGGCCGTGGCTTTGTCTTCGGTCAGAAATGCGCCGATCGCAGCCTGGCGATAGCGCGGTGCCCACACCTGACCCTGGCGGGCAAAGGGGCTGGCCATGGCCTGCACGAACAGAAGCGCGCGATCGTTGGTTTCCTGATGCGAAAGTGGCGCGTTCCAGTTGCTGCGCTCCAGATAGCTGGTCGGGTGGATGAAAAAGGTGGCGACATTGGCGCTGCCTTGTGCCGCAGCACGAGCAACGGGGGCGGCCGCTGCATCTTCCTCTGCGCGGCCTTCTGCACCCTCACTATGCGTCTCTTGTGCCAGAAATTCGGCATAGTTGCTCGGCGTCCAGCTGGCCGGGCTTGCTGATCCGGCGGCTGGCCGGGCCAGCCACATGCCGCTTTGGGCATAGGCATTCTGGGCGGGCCTGGGCGCGCCTTTGAATTCGGCGGTCGGAACGAAGGCAACACGCGCAATTTCCATCGGAAAAAGGCGCAGCACAAAAGCGCCAGTAATCACCATGACGATGATGATGGCGACGATGTAGAGAAATTTGCGGGCCATGGTGGAGCTATTTGGCTTGCGGAACGTTGCTTTGCAATGCAGACCTAGGCGGGTGAGGGGAAAAATGATGACGATGAGCGCAAATGACGCGCCGGGCGTTGCCGCAGCCGGGCAGACCACCGATCGCCACGATGCCGGGCTGGGCGCCTGGCCGCTGCGGCCTTGGCTCTATGCCGCGCTTGGCGCTGTGATCATGCTGACGGCCAATCAACTCGGCGAATTGCGGGTCGCGGGCGATATATATTCCCCGCCAATCTGGGCCCAGCTGCTGATCAGCGGGCTGATCGCAGGCGGCCTTGTCTTCGGCATCACGGCGGAGCGTGTGCGGCTGGCCTGGGCCGTGATCTTTGCGGCGGCCACAGGCGGCATATTGATGTTCGTCGGCTGGTTCACGGCGTCCTACAACAAGGGCGGCGAGCTTGCCGAATTTCCGTTTCTTGCTGGCGTATTTGCAGCGCTGGTGGCGGCACCGCTGTTTCAGACCGTGCGCGACGAAGGGGCATGGCGATTTCCCTATGCGCGGCTGCATGGTCATGTCTGGACCGATGCGGTGATTGGCGGCGCGGCCATTGCCTTTACGGCCATCTGCTTTGGGCTTGCCACCCTGATTTCGGAGCTGTTCGATGTGATCGGCATCGCCTTCTTCAAGGATCTGCTCCGGCGCGACTGGTTTAGCACGATGCTGGCGGGGCTGGCCTTTGGCGGGGCGCTCGGCCTGTTGCGGGAACAGGACCGCCTGGTCGCGACATTGCAGAAACTGGTGCTGACGGTGCTTTCGGTGCTGGCCCCGGTGCTTGCGCTCGCGCTGGGCGGCTTTTTGCTGTCGCTGCCCTTTACCGGGCTTGGCAGGCTTTGGGAGTCAGGCGTTCCCGCAACGCCCACTTTGCTCTTGGCCGCGGCCGGCGGATTCGTCCTGATCAACGCCGTGATTGGCGATGGCAAAGCCGATGGCAGCCGGAACCGGCTCCTGCGCATTTCGGCGCTGCTTCTCTCGATCACCGTGCTGCCACTTGCCGTGATTGCGGCGGTTTCGATGGGCCTCAGGATCGGCCAATATGGCTGGACGCCCGATCGCATGTGGGGGCTGGTCGCCATTGTCGTGGCCACTGTCTATGGCGTTGCATATCTGCTTGCCGTGCTGAAAGCGCTGAGGGCGAGAGCGCTGCTGGATTGGGATGATGATGTGCGCCCCGCCAATGTGCGGATTGCGATCGGCGTCTGTGCGGTCGCGCTGTTTCTGGCGCTCCCGATCCTGGATTTCGGGGCGATTTCGGCACGTGATCAGTTGGCACGCCTCAAGGCCGGCGCCACCAAGGCGAGCGAATTTGATTGGCAGGCTATGGCCTTTGATTTCGGGCCGAAGGGGCGTGCCGCGCTGGCCGAGCTTGCTAAAAATGGTGCCAAGGATCAGCAGACTTCGGCCAGGACGGCGCTTGCTGCCGAAAATCGCTGGGATGTCGCTGACGATGTGCAGGCACAGACCAAGGCCACGCTTGGCAATTTCATGGTCGACAATGGCGGCCCCATGCCGGATGATGCATTGCGCCGCGTTCTGATCCGCGACGGTCAATGCCGCAAGCCGTGCCGCCTGCGCTGGCTCTCGCCGACCCGGGTCCTTGTTGTCAGCCCGCAATATGAAGGCAGCCAGCTGAACAGCGAAATTTTCTTCTTCGTTTCCGAACAGGAAGCGCTGGCCAACGAAAAGAAGGTCGCCGCCGCGGCCGATCGCGCCCGCGAAGAGGGCACCGGCGATGCGCCAGCCGCTGAAGGTTCCGATGCCGCATTGCCAACCAGAGCGGGCTGGCAGCGTTCCTTTGCGCGCAAAAGCGCTGATCGCACCGCCACGCTGAGCGCCACATCCAGAATCGAAATCCGCACAGTCACGCGCCAGCAGGTGTTCGTCGATGGGCGGGAAGCCAGTGATCTGTTCGCGCCCGGCGAGATCGCGCCCGAATAGCGCCTTGCCGCACGATGGCATTGACGGCGGACCGCTTCTTGGCCCGCGCAATCCTTTATGGGCGCGTGATCGGGGCCTTGATGGCGAGCAATGGCGCTGCTAGGCGCGGGTCATGTCGATAGATGAAGCCACCGTCCGCAAGATCGCGGCGCTTGCACGCATTGCCGTGACCGATGATCAGGTTGCGGCCATGGTGCCCGAACTCAACAATATTCTCGGCTGGGTCGAGCAGCTGGCGGAAGTGGACACCGCAGGCATCGAGCCGATGACGGCCGTCATCCCCAATCAGCTGCGGCTGCGGGATGATGTGGTGAACGCCGATCCGCAGACCGGGGGGGGCATGCAGGCCGATGTCCTGGCCAATGCGCCCGCGGCCGAACATGGCTTTTTTGCTGTTCCCAAGGTGATCGAGTAATGGCTGCGCTGAACGAACTGACCGTCGCGCAGATCCGTGACGGGTTCCGTGCCGGGGATTTCACCGCGGTCGATGTGGCCGAGGCGTTCAATGCGGCCGTGGCCGGGGCCGGAGCGCTGAATGCCTTCATCGTGGAAACGCCAGAACATGCGCTGGCGGCTGCGGCGCAGGCGGATGCCGATCGTGCGGCAGGCCAACTGAAGCCCCTGTCCGGCGTGCCCATTGGCATCAAGGATCTGTTTTGCACCAAAGGGGTGCAGACCACAGCGGCGAGCCACATTCTGGAAGGCTTTGTGCCGCCCTATGAATCGAGCGTTTCGCAGAAATTGTGGGATGCCGGCGCAGGCATGCTTGGCAAGCTCAACATGGATCAGTTTGCCATGGGTTCGTCCAACGAAACCAGCGCGTTCGGCAATGTCATCTCGCCATGGCGCGAAAATGGCAGCAATCGCGATCTGGTGCCCGGTGGCTCTTCGGGCGGCACATCGGCGGCCATCGCCGCGCGGCTGTGCCCGGCGGCGACAGGCACCGACACGGGTGGCTCGATCCGCCAGCCTGCGGCCTTCACCGGCATTTCGGGCATCAAGCCGACCTATGGCCGCTGCTCACGCTGGGGGATTGTTGCCTTTGCGAGCTCGCTAGATCAGGCAGGGCCGATGGCACGCGATGTGCGCGATTGCGCGATCATGCTGGAGGCGATGGCAGGCTTTGATCCCAAGGATTCGACCTCGCTCGATCTGCCGGTGCCCGCATGGGAAGCCGGGCTGAGCGGCGATCTGCGCGGCAAAAAAGTGGGTATTCCAAAGGAATATCGCATGGATGGCATGGATGCCGAAATCGAAGCGCTGTGGCAGCAGGGCATTGCCTGGCTGAAGGACGCCGGGGCCGAGATTGTCGATGTGTCCCTGCCGCACACCAAATATGCGCTGCCGGCCTATTATATCATCGCGCCTGCCGAAGCATCGTCAAACCTCGCACGCTATGATGGCGTGCGCTATGGCCTGCGCGATCTGCCCGAAGGCGCAGGCCTGCAGGACATGTATGCCGCCACGCGCGCTGCCGGCTTTGGCGACGAAGTGAAGCGCCGCATCCTCATTGGCACCTATGTGCTCTCCGCCGGCTTTTACGATGCCTATTTCACCCAGGCATCAAAAGTGCGCGCCTTGATTGCGCGTGATTTTGAGGAAGCATGGGCCCGCTGCGACGTGCTGCTTGCCCCCACCACGCCGACGGCGGCCTTTTCGCCGGGCGCACAATCTGACAATCCTATTGCCATGTATCTGAACGACGTCTTCTCGGTGCCCGCATCGATGGCGGGCCTTCCGGCGATGTCGGTGCCCGGCGGGCTGAACAGCGCTGGCCTGCCGCTGGGCCTGCAGATCATCGGCAAGGCACTGGACGAGCAGGGCGTGCTCAATGCCAGCCTTGCGATCGAGGAGCGGGCCGGGTTCACGGCGGAAGCGGAGAAGTGGTGGTGAGCGAATACCGCATCCAGGGTGCAACCGGCGAGTGGGAGGTCGTGATCGGCCTTGAAGTTCACGCGCAGGTGACGTCGAACGCCAAGCTGTTTTCGGGTGCGGCGACGGCCTTTGGTGCCGAGCCGAATACCCAGGTGAGCCTTGTCGATGCCGCGATGCCCGGCATGCTGCCCGTGCCGAATGCGGAGTGCATTCGCCAGGCAGTGCGCACCGGCCTGGCCCTCAATGCCCGGATCAACCGCTGGAGCCGGTTTGACCGGAAAAATTATTTCTATGCCGATCTGCCGCAGGGCTATCAGATTTCGCAGCTTTATCATCCGCTTGTGGGTGAGGGTGCGATCGAGATCGAAGCTGATGAAAAGGGTGGCATCCCGCATGCCAAGGCGATCGGGATTGAGCGCATCCATGTGGAGCAGGACGCCGGCAAGCTGATGCACGATCAGCATCCGACCATGTCCTATGTCGATCTCAATCGTTCGGGCGTTGCGCTGATGGAAATTGTCTCGCGCCCCGATATGCGGTCACCGGCCGAGGCGGGGGCCTATTTGCGCAAGCTGCGTTCGATCCTGCGCTATGTCGGCTCGTGCGATGGCAATATGGAGGAAGGCTCGATGCGCGCCGACGTCAACGTCAGCGTGCGCAAGCCCGGCGCGCCCTTTGGCACCCGCACCGAGACCAAGAACGTCAATTCGGTGCGTTTCGTC
>CAZFYJ010000160.1:0-5196 GCA_964523215.1 uncultured Sphingomonadaceae bacterium
AGGTGCCAGCTCTGCGGATTATCCTTGCCCAGCGCCTTCAGATCATAGCCCTCCAGCAGCCCGAGAATCTGGAACACGGTGGTCGCCCCGGATGAGGGCGGGCCCATGCCGCACAGCCGGTACTGGCGATAGCGGGTGCACACGGCGGCGCGCGGCTTCGCCTCATAGGCAGCAAGATCGGCCAGGGTCATGTCGGCCGGGTTTTTGGGCGCCCTGGTGACGGCTGCCACAATTGCCCGCGCATTCTGGCCGGTGTAAAAGGCATCCGGCCCCTGGCGCGCGATCCGGCGCAGCAATTTCGCAAATTCCGGGTTGCGGATGCGCGTGCCGATGGGTGCAGGCTTGCCCTTCACCCAGTAAAGCCGGGCGATATCCGGAAAATCCTTCCACACATCGCCCATATTGGTGATCGCGCTGTTGAGCGTCTTGTTCACCGTAAAGCCCTCATCGGCTATGCGGATGGCGGGCTGAAACAGGCGCGCCCACGGCAGCTTTCCCCAGCGGCGATGCGCCTCCTGCATCAGGCGGATATTGCCGGGCACGCCCACCGAAAGCCCGCCGGGCACGATCTCGCGAAAGCCGCGCGGCTTGCCCTGCGCATCGAGAAAGCGGTCTCCCTTCGCTGCCATCGGGGCCTTTTCCCGCCCGTCGATCGTCGCGATGCTGCCGCTTTTGCCATCATGGTGGACAAAAAATCCGCCCCCGCCAATGCCGGAGCTCTGCGGCTCCACCACGGTGAGCACCAGCATCATTGCAAGCGCTGCATCTGCCGCCGAACCGCCAGCGCGCAGGATTTCCTGCCCGGCCGCGGTTGCGCGCGGATCAGCCGAGGAGACGACGCCCTGCGCCAAAAGCGGCGCATGCAGCGGCGTGGCAACAACGATGAGGAAGAGGATGAAGCTGCGAAACAATCTGGACATGCGAAGGCTCTGTGCCAGCGCGGCGGCGGCACCGCAAGCCCCCTTTCCCGGCCCGGCAGACCCTCGCCGGCCCCGATCGCGGTTGTGCGGCTAGTTCACCCGCTCCCAGCGCACATTGGTGACCTGCACATTCCATGGCTTGCTGGTATCCACAGAGCCAGACCAATAGGGCCAGTCATAGCGGCCGTTGGGGCTGACCGTCGCGGTTTCGGTGCCGTTCTGGAAGGCCCCGTTGGCCCCGCGCAGCACATAGGAAATATAAACCCGCAAGGTCACGGGCGTGTTGTTGAAGGCGGTATAATAAGGCCGGTTGTTGGTGCCCGCATAGCTGTTGACGCGCACCGCGCCGGCGCTGCGCACCATCGCATCCTCCTGTGCCCGGCGCTGCTGTGCGGCCAGCTGCTGCTGTTGCTGCTGTTGCTGCTGCATCTGGCGCTGACGCTCCCAATAAGCCTGTTGCTGCTGTTGCTGCTGGCGGCGCATCTGCTCTTGCTGGGCGATCTGCTGCTGGCGCTGCTGTTCCCGCTTGCGGCGCTGTTCCTCGTCAAATTTGCGCTTCTCTTCGGCCTGCCGGGCCGCGGTCTCGCGATCGACCGGGCACGGCCGTTCGCGTGTCGGCGTGCACAGGATGCTGGCCGATGCACCATCGGTCATGGCTGTCGGGACGATCAGACCGGCAGCGATTGCTGCCATCAGGACATGGTTTTTCACGCTCTTCCTCCCCTGTTTGCAAACGGACGCACAAGCCCGGCGCATGCTAAGCAGATCGTGCGCCCCGGCGCCACCCCCCGTCTGTGACTGCGATCCCGCAGCACACGGCACCGCCTCCTCCTCCTCCTCCCCCCGTCAACGCTGGCCGATGGCTGCGGCAATCGTTGCAAAGCCATCGCGGGCGAGCAGATGTGCCAGCCCGGCGTTGATCTGACGCACCAGGCCCGGCCCGGCAAAGACCAGCGCGGAATAGAGCTGGACAAGGCAGGCCCCGGCGCGAATCCGGGCATAGGCATCGGCCGCGCTGGCAATGCCGCCCGCTGCAATCAGCGGCATGCCCCCCCCGGTGGCTGCCCGGAAATCGCGGAGCCGAGCCAGCGCAAGCGGGCCCAGTGGCGCGCCGGAAAGCCCCCCTTGTTCGCCGGCATGCGACGATATCAGTGCCGGGCGGCTGATCGTGGTGTTGCCGATGATCAGGGCGGCCACCCGGCCCATGGTGAGCCGGGCGATCGCATCGATATCGGCGGGCGCCAGATCGGGCGCGAGCTTCAGGAATATGGGCGGCGCACTGGCCCCCCTGTGCGTGCGCAAAGCCTCGTTCACCGCATCGAGCAGCGCCTCCAATGCCCCTTCATCCTGCAGCGCACGCAGCCCTGGCGTGTTCGGCGAGGAAATATTGACCGTCAGATAATCGGCAACATCGGCCATGGCGGCCGCCCCTTGGGCGTAATCGGCAATCCGGTCCGCACTGTCCTTGTTGGCCCCGATGTTGACACCGATCAGCCCGTGCCGGCCCGTGGCCCGCAGCGCGGCCAGCCGGGCATGGGCGCGGGCTTGGCCCTGATTGTTGAAGCCCATGCGGTTGATCACGGCGCGATCCTGCACCAGGCGGAACAGCCGGGGCCGGGGATTGCCTTCCTGTGGCAAGGGGGTAAGCGTGCCCACCTCGGCAAAGCCGAAGCCCAGCCGGGGCATGGCGTGCACGGCCTGTGCATCCTTGTCGAATCCCGCCGCCAACCCAACCGGATTGGGGAAATCGAGCCCCGCCACATGCTGCTGCAATCCGGCCAGCGGGGCGGGTGGCGATGCCGCGGGCAGCCGGGCAAGCGCGCTGATGGTCAGGCGGTGCGCAGCCTCGGCATCGAGCGCGAACAGCGCCGGTCGCACCAGGGAATAGAGCGCCATCATCTGGCCGTGCCTATGGCAGGGCGGCCGGAGCGGCCAGCGCCATTTGTAAAGAAAATCGTTTGCATGTCGCTTTTATCCAATACGGAACAATGCGACTCTGGCAACACAAGGTTGCGACCCGAAGGGCTCGGTTGTCGGCAACGGCAGTGGAGTTCCTAACCTTTACGGCCCGATTGCCCTTTGCATGGCAATCGGGCTTTTTTTTCGCAGGCAACGGCCTTTTGCCGGGCGGGGCGGGCCTGCCCTGCACTAATCCCCAGCGTAAATCCGGGCTTTGCCATCTGTGGGCACGCCATATGCACCCTATTTTGATAGCGCTTTCATGGCATTCATGCTAAATGTAACATGGCGGCGTTGTGTGGCGTCATGCCGCGTCGCGCCCGTGATTGACCGAGGTCGCTGATCAAATGTTGCAACTGGATTATGCTGCACCCGCGGTCGGGTTGCGGGATCTTGTGACGGTCTATTACCGCAGCATCGTCGATGCGGCGCAAGGCCCGTTTCAGGAGCGCGCCGCCATCGCGCAGCTGCGCATCGTCTCCAGCGGGGTCATGCAGGCGCGGATCGGCCAATGGTCGGGAGAGGCCGGGCCGGGCATCTATGTGTGCGGGCCCACCAGCTGCGGCTCCACCTATCGCGTGCTCGATGGCTGCGCCACCATCCTTGGCGTCGGCATCCTGCCGGCGGGCTGGGATGCGATGACCGGGGCCGATGCGAGCGCCTATGCAAATCGCTTTGTTCCGCTGGCAGAGCTTCCCCTGCGCGGCGATCGCTCCGTGCTGGTGCCAGCGCTGGCTGATGCGCCACTGGCAGAGTCATCGGCCATGCTTGATCGCTATATCGCATCGCTGCTCCCGCATCTGGAGCCGCAGGTGGTGGGCTTCACCCATCTCGTCGATAGCTGGCTGATGCAAAGCCTCTCGCCGGATGTTGCCGCGCTCAATGCCCAGTGCGGCCTCAGCCAGCGGCAGGTGGAGCGGCTGGCCAAGCAGCTGTTCGGCATGACGCCCAAAATGCTGGCGCGCAAATATCGCGCCTTGCGCGCGGCGCATGCGCTGGCCTGCGGCGATGAAAAGGATGCCGTGATCAGCGCCTTTTATGATCAGTCGCACATGATCCGCGAACTGAAGACCTTTGCCGGGGAAACGCCGCGCCAGCTGCAGCTCGGCCGCGCCGATGTCGATCGGCTGATCGACAAGAGGCGGGCCATGGCGGGCGCAATCCATGCCATGGCGACCAAGATCTAGCGCCCGGATGCGGCGCGTCCGGCTGCAGCAGGGCGCGCGCTACCGGCTTCAGCCTATCCCGAAATGGCTTGAAATTGCAGGCAACAGGGCGCATATCGCAAAAATCAGAATAAATTGGTCTGATTTGGCGGGAGCGAGTCGTGCGACTTTCCAACATGGCGGATTATGCAGTGGTCGTGATGGGTGCTGCGGCGCGGCATTGCGGCGCAGAGCGCGTTTCGGCCACTGATATTGCAAGCGAAACCGGGCTTTCGCTGCCCACGGTGCAAAAGCTGGTCAGCCTGCTCACCCGTGCGCGGCTGCTGCGGTCGGCGCGCGGGGCGGGCGGCGGATTCAGGCTGGCGCGTCCGGCTGCTGCGATCAGCCTCGCTGATGTGATCGAGGCTGTGGAAGGGCCGATTGCGCTCACCGATTGTGTGAAGGCGGATCATTGCAGCTGTGCGATCCACCCGGCGTGCACTGTTCGCCCGCACATGGCGGCTGTGAACCATGCCGTGCGCGGCGCGCTGGCACAGGTCAATCTGACGAGCATTGCCCGATGAGCGACGAGATCCAGATCAAGGACCAGGCCGCGTGGGACGCCGCCCAGCGAGTCGCCGATTATGAGCATGGCTGGTCTGCGGACATTGATACGGAGTTTGCGCCCAAGGGGCTGAGCGAAGAGACCGTCCGCTTCATCTCTGCCAAGAAGAACGAGCCGGAATGGATGCTCGACTGGCGGCTGAAGGCCTTTGCCATGTGGCAGTCCATGGAAATGCCCGATTGGGCCAAGCTGAATGTGCCGCCGATCGACTACCAGGACGCCTATTATTATGCCGCCCCCAAGGCCAAGCCGAAGCTCGCCTCGCTGGACGAGGTCGATCCCGAAATCCTGCGCGTTTATGAAAAGCTCGGCATCCCGCTTGAGGAGCAGAAGGTGCTCGCGGGCGTTGAAGGTGCACGCAAGGTTGCGGTCGATGCGGTGTTTGACAGCGTTTCGGTTGCGACCACCTTCCGCGAGGAGCTCAAGCGCGCGGGCGTCATCTTTCTGTCGATTTCGGAGGCGATCCGCGAATATCCGGAGCTGGTGCAGCGCTGGCTCGGCAAGGTCGTGCCGATGCACGACAATTATTTCGCGACATTGAACTGCG
>CAZFYJ010000161.1:0-5190 GCA_964523215.1 uncultured Sphingomonadaceae bacterium
AAAAGGAGTATAAGCGGGGCAAGATCGAGGCGAAATGACGCGCCGCCGACGGGTGCGATGCGCCGAGGCCGCCGAGGGCCGTGTCGTTGATTGCCGGCACACTCGTCGCTCAGACGGCTGAAGCGTCTGCCGATCAGATCACGTCCATCGCGTAGCAGTGCCAGGCGAAGATGGCAGCCGCGCCGCGATGGGGCCTCCAGGCCTCTGCAAGGGCGCGCGTTTCCCGCTCCGCTGGCCGAGCATCAAGGTTCAGCAGGCGCTTCACGGCCTCCTGCACGGCAAGATCGCCCGCGGGCCAGATATCCCCTCGCCCCTCGGCAAAGAGCAGATAAATCTCGGCGGACCAGCGGCCAATGCCCTTGATCTGCGTCAGCAATGCAATCGCCGCCTCATCATCGGCGGGCAGCGCATCGAAATCCAGTGCGCCATCGACCACCAGCTGCGCGAGCGACCGCGCATAGCCCTGTTTCTGCCGGGAAAGGCCGCATGCGCGCAGCTGATCATGATCACGCGCCAGCAGCGCCGCAGGATCGCACCCCTCTCCCAGCTCGGCCTCCAGCTTTCGCCACATGGATGCAGCCGCGGCCACGCTGACCTGCTGGCCGACGATGGTGCGCAGCAATGTGGCATAGCCGCGATCGCGCAGGCGTGGCTCCGGATAGCCGGCAAGCGGCAATGCACGGGCGAAAGCGGCGTGGCTTCCGGCCAGCGCATCGAGCGATTCCTTCAACTGTGCAGCGCTCAGCCCCATCGACGGTTCCTTTGCTTCGTGATGCATGGCCACCCATGCTTTTGGCCGCGCTTGATCTTTCCGTCCTGCTTGCGCATAGGCAGCCCGCGGATTGATTTCAGTGTGTAGAGGAATTTTGCCGATGGCCAAGCTGATCGTTGTCGACCGTTCGGGTGCGGAAAAGGAAGTGGAAGGCGAAGCCGGCCTTTCCGTGATGGAAATCATACGCGACAACGGGTTTGACGAGTTGCTGGCGCTGTGCGGCGGCTGCTGTTCGTGCGCCACCTGCCATGTGCATGTCGATCCGGCCTTTGCCGCGGTGCTGCCCAGCATGTCTGCCGATGAGGATGATCTGCTCGAAAGCTCGTCGCATCGGAATGCGCAATCGCGGCTTTCCTGCCAGATAGCCTTCAGCAGCGAGATGGACGGCCTTCGCGTGACGATCGCCCCTGAAGACTGATTGGCTGTTCAACGGGCCGGGCCAGCCCGGTCTCAGTTTAGCCGGATCAGGCTTTCGGGGATCTTGTTGGTGCTTGCATCAATGTCCCACACCAGCTTTTGCCCGTTGGTCGCAGCGCGTGGCCCATCGTCGGTATTGTTGGTGGCGATCACCCCGTCCGTGGTGATGGTGAAGACACCCCTGGTGCGCGGATTGTTCATCTGCCTGGCGTCCTCTTCCGACGGCTGATCGCCCAGCCCGACCATCCGCCCACGCAACAGCATGGATTTTCCAACGCCGCCGGTCAGCCCCGGCGCGCTCACCATAACGCTGCCATCACTGCGCGGCCGCATCGTCACGAAGGGGAAAATCACGTCGCTATTTTCAAAGATTGGAAAGACGAAATCATGCCCCACCTTGCCGCTATAGGCATAATCGATCAGGAACACGCCCTTGCCTTGATAGGTGGCGCTTTTCCATCCCGGCTGCTTCATCAGCCGCGCCGCGATTTTCTGATTGGCCGCATCATCGCCGGGGGCAAAGCCGAACAATGCGGCAAAGCCCTCCTCATCGCGCTTTTTGGACTCGATCCGCGCTGCCTGCGACGCTTCATATTCCTTTTTCTGCTGGGCAATTTCCGCCTTGGTGCAGGGGCGCTCGCCGCGTTCGGAGATGACGACGGGCTGCTGGGAGCGCGGCAGGGTCGATGCTGGCGCATCGGGCGTGCGCACCGCATCGGGCTTTGCCTCCGGCTCGCCATAGCAATAAGCCATGTCGTCCTTCCACGGCGAAAGATCGACTTTGCCGCCAGGCACCATGTCATCCGGCGCCGTGACGATGATTTCCCCCTTGTAGCTGAAGGTGAAGCTGCCATCGCGACGCAGATCGAGATTGGATGTGAACGCCCCTGGCGAGAGGAAGCAGCTGGTGAGCGCCAGCGGCATCAGCACAATGGCAATGCGTTTCAGCCATATCATGATCCGTTCCTCTCATCCTGGTGGTGCGTCGCGGCATAGAGCGCAATGGCGGCCGCATTTGATACGTTGAGGCTCTCCATCCGCGGATGGATGGGAAGCCGGGCGAGCTGATCGCAATGTTCGGCAATGTTGGGGCGCAGCCCGGCCCCTTCGGCACCCAGCACCAGCGCAACCTTGCGCGATCCAAGCGCGCCGGCGAGCGTGGTATCCACATCTCCGGCAAGCCCGATCCGCCAGTAATAGGCCTCTGCCAACTGATCGAGCGTGCGCGCCAGATTGACCACGCGAAGCCAGGGCACCATCTCCAGCGCGCCTGACGCCGCCTTGGCCACCGTGCCCGATTCCGGCGGGCTGTGCCGATCCTGGGTGATGATCGCCAGCGCGTCAAATGCCGCGGCCGAGCGCAGAATTGCGCCCAGATTGTGCGGGTCCGTCACCTGATCGAGCACCAGGATCGGCCGGGCAGCGTCCTCCGATTGATCGAGCAGCGTTTCGAGCCACGGCGCCTCCAGCGGCTCGACCTCGGCAACGAGCCCCTGGTGCGGCGCATCCGGCGGCACCATGCGGGCAAGATCTGCCGGCGCACAATAAGTGATCGGCAAGACGGGCGGCAGATCGAGTGCTGCCAGCGCCTCGCGCGTGCCCCACAGGCGGCACACCCGGCGATCCGGATTCGCCAGTGCCGCAATGATCGCGTGACGCCCCCAGAATCGGGGCAGATTGCCGCGTGCGTGCGATGCTGAAAATGCTTTGCCCATGCTCACCCTTTTCGCGCTGATGGCATTGACACGCAAGCCCGCTTTCGCCAATAGGCCGCCTTCGCCTGGCGCCGGGTTGCTTCTCCGTGCGCTGCGACGATGGACAGGTGGCCGAGTGGTTAAAGGCAGCAGACTGTAAATCTGCCCGGGTTTCCCGTACGCTGGTTCGAATCCAGCCCTGTCCACCAACCCCTTATTCACCGGCATCCGCCGATGCCCATGGAAATCCGGGATTTTCTAGGGTATTCTGCCCTCATCAGTCCGCCCATGACCGCTCCCGTTCGCCTGCAGCCGGGATTGAAGATCCATCAGGCATGCGCCGCATTCAGCTGGAATAGCTGGTCTGCTTACCTGGCTCATTCAAATTTCCGGATGTGAACGCAGGTCAGGCACCAGACCTCGAAAGCGGTCAACGCAACGGCGGCATTGTCGCAGTCGCAGTCGCAGTCGCAGTCGCAGTCGAAGTCGCAGAAAAGACGGATAGGACAACCTTACCTAATCAACCCATAGCCATAGATCGGGTCTTTTCCTGGCTCTCCCAGATCGAGCGCGCTTTCCTGCAGGCGCTTGATGCAGTTGTTGCGTACCGAAACACTGGCTGAGCCGGCACAGCGGGCCATCCACGCAGCAACATGCGGGGTGGCAAAGGATGTACCGCTATAGCTTGCCGAACCGCCGCCCGCCTTTGCCGCACTGATATCGACGCCGACGGAAGCGACAGTGATATAGCGACCCTGATTGGCATATCGATACACACGTGAATTTCTGTCAACCGCCGTGACCGCGACGACGTCGGCCAAAGCGGCGGGATAAGCAGGCGCAGCGCGCGGGCCGCCGTTGCCGGCAGCGGCGACAACCACATAACCACGTCTGGAAATGCCGCTGATGAGCTTGTCCAGTATTGCATTACGTGGCCCAGCGAGGCTTATGTTGATCACCGTGACTTTCTCACCAACCAGCCAATCGAGGGCGCGAACAAGGGAGTCTGCGGATGTGAAGGGCTGGCCCGTTCCGCCACGAAAGATGTTTGCAACGTAGATGTGCCCTGCCCCTTCATCAGCAAGCAAGGATGCGATTGCGGTGCCATGATCTACTGGTGCCGGACTGGTACCAGTCGAGAAATCCTTGGAAGACAGTGTCACCTTTCCAAGGGCGCTATGTGCCGAAACACGGGTGTCGATCATGCCGATGGCAAGGCTGCCCTTCCGCGCGGCTGTAACCGATTTCGAGCGTTTGCCCTTGGCGGCGCCCTGGGGGGCATATTGCAGGCCGTAATAGTGGGTTAGATCAAAACTGTCTGAAGGGGCGATGGTGCGCAGCTTTTCCAGGGCAGCGGCAGCGCCCATCCCCTCGGGCGCGGCCAATCGCACCACCATACTGCCCAGATTCTCCAGCGTAGCGACTTCGATAACCCTGAATCCCGCAGCTTCTGCCTTGTCGAGGGTAGTTCCGTCGGGATCGAGTGCAACGACCTCGCCCTTGCGCACAGGATAACCGCGCCGATCAAACTCAGGCGATTCTTCCGTCGCCAGATCGCGCATCGATTCAGAGGAACCAGAATAATCTTCTCTGGCGTCCTTGGCAGCATCTTCCGCTGCCTTGGCTGCTTCTTTAGCCGCATCTTCCGCTGCTTTGGCCGCTTCTTCAGCAGCATCCTGTGCATCCTTTGCGGCCTCTTCGGCCTGTCTTTCGGCTTCCGCTGCAGCGTCTGCCGCATCCTTTGCTTGCCGCTCTTGACGATCGGCATCTTGTTTGGCCCGCTCTTCGGAGGCCTTGACGCTGTCACGAGCGGCACGTTCCTGCACTCTTTGTGCATCCTCCGCCGAACGGGCAGAATCACGCGCTGCGCGTTCGGCTGCTTTGTCTGCAGCGTCCGATACGCGCTGGCCTCTATCCTCCCGCTCACCATTTCTTCCAATTGCGGCCCCGTGGCATAAAGATGCCAAGGCCACCGCACCCATGAGCCGGATCAATTGCTTTCTATGCAAACCTCTCATGATCTTGCTTTCATCTCATTCGGCAAAGATACAATATTCCCTGCTCCGTTCCAACAACGGGATGACGCCCAGCATATTCCGTCGACCGCGCAAAAAAAATTTGGGCAGCTTCATCATCGTGGCCCATATACGTGTAGCGCTCGGGAATAAATCTTCGGCTCAGACGTTTGATAGTGAAAGGCATGATGCGTCAGGACACCTCCTCCCAGGTAGATTTCCGATCCCGCATGATTGCGTTTCTGCCGCGTCTTCGCCGCTTTTGCATGGCGATGGCCGGCAGTGAAGACAG
>CAZFYJ010000162.1:0-5173 GCA_964523215.1 uncultured Sphingomonadaceae bacterium
ACTTGTATATATACGCACTTGTTCCAGTGTTTTTCGTGCCTCTTCCTCAGTCAATCCAACGCTTGCGATGGGCGGATTGCTGAACACCGCGGTCGGGATGTTGCGATAGTCAACGGCACGCGGCGTGCCGCCAAACAGGGTGTCGGCAAAGGCATGGCCCTCGCGGATGGCGACAGGGGTCAGCTGCACGCGATTGGTCACATCGCCAACGGCATAGACACCGGGCACGCTGGTCTGGCTGAAGCGATCGACACGGATGGCGCCTGCATCATCGGTGGCAATGCCCATTTGCTCCAGCCCGATATCGCGGCTGTTCGGCACGCGGCCGATGGCCCACAGCACGAGATCGGCCTCGATCCGGTCGGCCGCATGTGCGCCATGCACCAATAGGCTGCCATCATCCTGCTGCGTGACCGCCGTCAGCGGATAGTCGAGACGGATGTCGATGCCTTTTGCCCGGCTGATGGCGATCAGCTTTTCCACGATCTGCTGATCATAGCTGCGCAGCATGCGATCACCGCGCGTCACCAGCGTCACCTGAACGCCCAGCTCGTTCAGAATGCCGGCAAATTCATTGGCAATATAGCCGCCACCCGCAATCACGGCCCGCTTTGGCAGGGCCGGAAGGCCGAATATCTCGTTCGACGTGATGCCCAGTTCGGCACCGGGCACATCGGGAATGGCCGGATATGCGCCCGTTGCGATCAGGATGATCCGCGCCTTGATCTGCGTGCCGCTTGCCAGGCGAACGAGGTTCGGCCCGGCCAGCACCGCCCGTTCCTGGTGGATGGTCACATCATGCCGGCCCAGGGTTTCACGATAGAGGCCTTCGAGCCGCCCCACTTCGGCCGCGACATTATCGCGCAATGTGGCCCAATCGAATGTCGCACCCGATGTATCCCAGCCAAAGCGGCGTGCGTCATCCATGTCCTCTGCAAAATGGGCTCCATAGACGAGCAGCTTTTTCGGAACGCAGCCGCGGATGACGCAGGTTCCGCCCACGCGAAATTCCTCTGCAATGGCAACGCGTGCGCCATGGCTCGCGGCAATGCGCGCTGCCCGGACGCCACCTGAACCGGCGCCGATTACAAACAGATCAACATCATGTTCCGCGCTCATGCCAGCCCCGCCCGCGACAACAGGGATGCAGTCGACGGATCAAACTCAAGCCCGCCATGCGCGATGGCCTTTGCCATTTCCTTGCCCAGCTCCACCCCGAACTGATCAAATGGATTGATGCCCAGCATCACGGCATTGGTGAAGGTGCGATGTTCGTAAAAGGCGATCAGCATACCCAGAGTGCGCGGATCGAGCCGATCGAGCAGAATCGTTGCCGATGGCCGGTTGCCGGCATAGGCGCGCGCCGGATCGTCATGGGCACGCCCCTGCATCAGCGCGGCCCCCTGGGCAAAGCAATTCCCCAGGAGCTGGCTGTGATGGGCATCGTCCAGATCGTGCCCCGGCTCGATCACGGCAACAAATTCAAGCGGGATCAGATGCGTGCCCTGATGGAGCAGCTGGAACACCGCATGCTGCGCGTCCGTGCCCACACCGCCCCAGCTGACCGGGGCAGAAGGCGCCTCCAGCCCCTCCCCGCTTGCGCTGACCGATTTGCCGTTCGATTCCATCTCCAGCTGCTGCAGATAGAAGGGCAATAGGCGCAGCCGCTCGTCATAAGCGAATATCCCGCGTGTCTGGCAGCCACGCTGCTGGGTGTAGAGCAGATCGGCGCACGCGGCGATGGCACAGATATTTTCGGCAAAGGGGGTGTTGAGGAAATGCCGGTCCATCGCGGCTGCGCCTTCCAGCAATTCCTGAAAGGCAGCCCAGCCCAGTGCCAACGCCGCTGGAAAGCCGATGGAGGACCAAAGCGAATAGCGCCCCCCCACGCTTTCGGCAAAGGGCAGGATCCGCGTTTCATCCACTCCCCAGGCAAGCGCCTTTTCCGGCTGAGCGGTGAGCGCAATCACGCGGCCTTCCGGGTCTTCGACGCCTGCCGCACGCATCCAGCCGAGCGCCGATTGCGCATTGAGCAGGGTTTCGCTGGTCGTGAATGTTTTCGAGGCAATGGCAATCAGGGTTGTTGCCGGATCGCACTGCGTCATCGCCGCAGCGAGTGCGGCCCCATCAATGTTGGAGACGATGTGAACGTCATAGCGCGGCACATCACCACCGCCTGCGTGGCCCAATGCATCGATCAGCAGCGCCGGGCCGAGTGCCGAGCCGCCAATGCCGAGATGCAGAACATGCCGGACCGGGCCGAACGCACCCATGTCGATCGCCTCGATCAGGATGCGCATGCGTTCGTGCAGCATCTGTGCTGCATCAACCGCGCCAGCGCTCCCCATGCCCCGTTCGGCCATATGTTCGGCCGCCCGCTGTTCGCTGGGGTTGACGATTGCCCCGCTGCTCAGCGCCTTGCGCGCCGCGTCAAATCCCTGCGCCGCGGCATGATCGACGCACAGTGCAAAGGCGGCCTCGTCCAGATGCGTCTTGCTGAAATCCGCATAAAGCCCGGGCAATTCCCTGCTCCAGCGGGCGAGCCGGGCGGTGCCCTGTGCTGCAAACAGATCGGCAAGGCTCGGTTGCGGCAGCGAGCCAAGTTTTTTTCGAAACGACGCAAGTGTGCGCATGGGCAGGAGCTTTTCAACTGGCGGGTGGGCGCGGTGGATCCGGCACTGACATGAACCGCCTTGCGTATAGGCGAGGCGCCTTGCCATTGCCAACACGCAATAATTCTTGACCGGCACGCATTGGCCGCGCAAAGCCCCGGGACGATGATGAACGAAAAACCGCCTCTTTCCGCGCTTCAGCTGAATGAAACTGTGTCGCCTGACACGGTGCCCCTCGGCAATGCTGCCGTGGCGCAGACAAAGGGCGGCGGCTGGTGGGATACGATCAGCTTCATCATTCAGGTGGCCATCCTCGTCGTCCTCGTGCGCACATTCGCCTTCGCGACGTTCAGCATCCCATCGGAATCAATGCAGCCCCGCTTGCTGATTGGCGACTATCTGATCGTCAACAAATTTTCCTATGGCTATTCGCGCTATAGCCTGCCCTTCAGCCCCGATCTGTTTGAGGGGCGCATTTTTTCGCGTCTGCCAGAACGTGGTGATGTTGTGGTGTTCAAGGCGCCGCCCGGCAACAAGACCGACTATATCAAGCGCGCCATTGGCCTTCCCGGGGACGTTGTGCAGATGCGCGATGGCGTGCTCTATCTGAACGGCAAACCGGTCGTGCGGCGCAGGCTGCCCGACATTATGATCCCGGTGACTCCCAATATGGTGAAGGCCAGCATGGGCGATCCATGCGGCGGCATAACCTATGAACAGCGCGGGCCCGATGGATCGCTCTATTGCCGATATCAGATTTTGTCAGAGACACTGCCCAATGGCAAAACATACCAGATCCTGGATACCGATCCGCAAAGCCGGGCTGACAATACCGCAGCGGTGACCGTGCCGCAGGGGCATATCTTCTTCATGGGTGACAATCGCGATCGCAGTGCAGACAGCCGTTTTCCTGCAGTGGAAGGCAGCGGCATCGGTTTCGTGCCGGTGGAAAATATCGTCGGCAAGGCGGCCTTCACCATTTTCTCCGTCACGGGCGACAATGTCCGCTGGGGCCGCATCGCGGAGGGCTTTTGACCGACTCCGAGACGATGGCCGCGCTTGCACAGGCGCTGGGTTGCACGCCGGGAACGCCCGATCCCTATCTTGAGGCGCTGACCCACGGAAGCCATGCGAACAGCAGCACCGGCAAGGATTATCAGCGGCTCGAATTTCTTGGTGATCGTGTGCTCGGCCTGGCCATTGCCGATCTGCTGTTGCGCCGTTTTCCAAGCGACCCGGAAGGGCATCTTTCGGCCAGGCTCAACATGCTGGTATCGCGCGAATGCTGCGCCGATGTTGCGCGCAGCCTCGGCATTGCGCCGCTCGTCCGGCTCGGCAAGCAGGCCCGCGAAGATGGCGGGCGGGATAGCGACAATATCCTGGGCGATGTGATGGAAGCCCTGATCGGCGCGCTGTTCATCGATCTTGGCTTTGCTGAGGCAGCATCGCTGATTGCAGGCTGGTGGTCGCCCCGCCTCGCCGATCTGGCAAGCGCGCCCAAACATCCCAAATCGGCGCTGCAGGAATGGGCGGCCGCCCATCAGAAGCGCCCGCCCGAATATGAGACAATCGGCAGGGATGGCCCTTCCCACGCCCCGCGCTTTACCGTGACCGTCCGCATCCCAAAGCTTGCCGAGGCAACGGCGACCGGATCGTCCAAGCAGGAAGCGGAAAAAGACGCCGCTGTCGCCCTGCTGCGCATCCTCAATCCGTGAAAAGGACCGCATGACCGACGCCGCATCACAAAGCCCGCACCGCTGCGGCCATGTCACCATCCTTGGCGCGCCCAATGCCGGCAAATCCACGCTCATCAATCGCCTGGTCGGGCAGAAGATCGCGATCGTCAGCCCAAAAGCGCAAACGACGCGGATGCGCACAATCGGCGTGTTCATCGAAGGGGAGAGCCAGATCATACTGGTGGATACACCCGGCATTTTCGCACCCCGGCGTCGCCTCGACCGGGCAATGGTGTCCGCTGCCTGGGAGGGCGCCGTTGCCGCCGATCTGATCCTGCTGCTGGTCGATGCCAGCGCCTCGCTTGAAACGCGCGTGCTGCCCCTCATCGAGGCTTTGCACGGACGGCCAGAGCCGGTGATGCTGGTGCTGAACAAGGTGGATCGCACCGCAAAGGACAGGCTGCTGCAAATCGCGAGCAGGCTGAACGGGGCGGGCAGCTTCACCGATATCTTCTTCATCAGCGCAGAGACGGGAGACGGCGTGCCCGAGCTTGCCCGCCACCTCGCCCAGCGCATGCCGCCTGGCGACTGGCACTATCCCGCGGATCATCTGACCAATGTGAGCGAGCGGCTGCTGGCGGCCGAATTGACGCGCGAGCAGCTCTATCTGCAGCTGCACGAGGAATTGCCCTATGATGCCGCGGTGCTGACCGAAAAGTTTCTCGAAAGGCGTGATGGATCGGTCGAAATTCATCAGCAGATCCTCGTCGAGCGGCCCAATCAGCGCGCCATCGTGCTGGGAAAGCACGGCAGCCGCATCAGGGAAATCGGCGCAGCGGCGCGGGGCGAAATTGCCCGGGCGCTTGATCGCAAGGTCCATCTCTT
>CAZFYJ010000163.1:0-5076 GCA_964523215.1 uncultured Sphingomonadaceae bacterium
GGGGCACTGCACTGGTGCTGGTCGGCCATGTGACCAAGGATGGGGCGCTCGCGGGGCCGCGCGTGCTCGAACATATGGTCGATACCGTGCTGGCATTCGAAGGGGAGCGCAGCCACCGCTATCGCATCCTGCGCGCGATCAAGAACCGCTTTGGCGGCACTGACGAAATCGGGGTTTTCGCGATGGAGGGCCAGGGGCTGATGCCGGTTGCCAATCCGTCTGCGCTTTTTCTGACGGAGCGGGACGAGCCGGTTGCCGGGGCCACGGTCTTTCCCGCGCTGGAAGGCACGCGCCCGGTGCTGGTCGAGGTGCAGGCGCTGGTGGTGCGCGTGGCCAGCGGTGCGTCGCCACGCAGGGCCGTGGTCGGATGGGATAGCGGGCGGCTGGCGATGATCCTCGCGGTGCTGGAGGCGCGCTGCGGCCTCGCATTTTCTGCCTGCGAGGTGTATCTGAATGTGGCTGGCGGTTATCGGCTGACCGATCCGGCAGCGGATCTTGCGGTTGCCGCGGCGCTGGTTTCCGCGCTCGCAGAACGGCCCTTGCCTCAGGATGCGATCCTGTTTGGCGAAATTGCGCTTTCCGGAGAGATTCGCCCGGTTGCGCATGCGCCGCTGCGGCTGCGCGAATCGGAAAAGCTGGGCTTTCGGCAGGCAATCGGGCCCGTGCAGGATGATGCGGCAGCGCCCTCTGCAATCCGGGTGCAGGGCTTTGCCCGACTTGACCAATGGACAGCCCACATCCTGGGCAGATAGACCTGCTTAGGCATTTTGCCAGCTATGCGGCAGGCAAAACTGCTGCCATAAGGCCGCAATGGCTGGACTGACAGGACTAGACTTCATCGTGCTGCTGCTGCTCGGGCTTGGCGCAGCGTTTGGCTTTGGGCGCGGTTTTGTTCAGGAATCGCTGTCGCTGATTGCCTGGGTGCTCGGCATTTTTGCGGTTCGGCTGTTTCACACACCCGCAACCACCCTGCTGCAAAATTATGTAGACACGGAAAGCGGGGCCGCCGTGCTGGCCTTCATCCTGCTGTTCGGGGTCGTGTTTGCGCTGGGCAAATGGCTTTCGTCCAGCCTGGGACGGCGGGTGCGCGCCTCGGCGCTCGGGTCATTCGATCGCGTGCTCGGCGCGGGCTTTGGCCTCGTCAAGGGGCTGATTGTCGCAACGCTCCTGTTCCTGCTGATCAGCTTGGCGCACGGCATCATCTTTGGAGGGTCGGAGCGGCCACAGTGGATGGTCACCAGCCGCACCTATCCGCTGCTCAATGCCAGCGCCGCTGCGCTGAGCGACTTTGCTGATCAGTATAAGCAGTTGACCGCGGATGACGATGCAGCCACCCCCAAGGCAAAGCCGCGTTGAGCAGCGCCATGGGCACCCTTTACACGCCGGAAATCTTGCGCATGGCACTGGCGCTGGCTGATTTTCCGCCGCTTGATGCAGCGACCGTGCGGATCGACAAAGCGGCACGACCATGCGGCAGCCGGATTGTCCTTGATGTGCGGCTTGATGCGCGGGGCAATGTGGTCGCTGCCGGTGCCAGCATCGGCGCATGTGCTTTCGGCCAGGCGTCCGGGGCGATCATGCTGCGGCATATTGGCGGGCGCTGCGCGCAGGATCTGTCGGCAGCGCTGGCGGCGATCGTCGCCTGGCTTGCAAGCGATGAAGCGCGCGCACCGGTGCCGGATTGGCCGGAGCTTGGCCTGCTTGCCCCGGCGCGCCAGCACAGTGCCCGGCACAATGCCATCCTGCTTCCCTTTGTTGCAGCGGCCGAAGCGCTGACAGAGCAGAACCGCGAATCAGCGCCCCGCCGCGGCGTGATGGCGTGACCGCGACCGAACTGCTGTTGAAAGAAGGCGTGATCCTGCTTGGGGCGGGGCTGTTCGCGATCATCCTGTTTCGCCGGCTGGGCCTTGGTGCAGTGCTCGGCTATCTTGTCGCCGGTGCGGCCGTGGGGCCCTATGGGTTTGGCCTTGTCGGCGGCGGGGAATCAAAGCTTGCCATCGCAGAGCTGGGGATTGCTCTGCTGTTGTTTCTGGTCGGGCTGGAGCTGAACCCGGCACGATTGTGGCGGCTGAAGCGCGATATTTTCGGGCTCGGGCTGGCGCAAGTGGCGATCACCGGGCTGACCCTGTTTGCCATCATCTGGGCGATCACGGATTTCAGCTGGGGGGCCGCGCTGGCGCTGGGCCTGCCGCTTGCCCTGTCGTCCACGGCGCAGGTGCTGCCCGGCCTCAAAAGCTCTGGCCGGATCAATTCCCCCTTTGGCGAGCGCGCCTTTTCCGTGCTGCTGTTCCAGGATCTGGCGATTGTGCCGCTGATCACGATCATTGCCGCACTTTCGCGGGCCGCACCAGATCCCGATGCGCCAACCGGCGTGGTCATGATCGGCTACACCCTCGGCGCGATCGCAGCGCTGGTGCTCGCCGGGCGATTTCTGCTCAATCCGCTGCTGCGGCTGATTGGCCGGCTTGGCGAGCGCGAACTTTTCGTCGTCATTGGTCTGTTCACTGTGATCGCGGCCGCATCGCTGATGCACATGCTGCACCTTTCGACCGCGCTGGGGGCCTTCATTGCCGGTGTGATGCTCGCCGATTCCCCCTACCGGCACGAGATCGAGGCGGATGTGGAGCCATTTCGCTCAATCCTGCTGGGGCTGTTCTTCCTTGCCGTCGGAATGGTGCTCGATATTCCGGCTGTGCTAGCCAATCCCGGATTCGTGCTCGGCATGGCGCTGTTGCTCATCGTGGTGAAAACGGCGGTGCTGTTTGGGCTCGCTGTGATGTTTGGTGTCGAAAAAAAGCCAGCACTTGGCCTTGCGCTGCTGCTCAGTCAGGGGGGCGAGTTCGGCTTTGTGCTGTTTGCGCAGGCGCAGGGTGCGCTGCTGATCGAATCTGAGGCAGCCAGCCTGTTCAGCGCCATCGTGACGCTGTCCATGGTGGCCACGCCATTCCTGATGCTGTTTGCACGGCGGCTGGAGCTGGCCCGTCCGGCCAGTGGCGAGGGGCTGGAGGGGCCCGAAATGGCAGAGCAGAGGGGCCGTGCGCTGATCGTCGGCTATGGCCGTTTTGGCCAGGTCGTGTCCCAGATGCTGCGCGCTGCCGATTGCTCGGTCACGCTGATCGACAAGAAACCCCAGCAGATCGAGCTTTCCGGCCAATTTGATACCAAGGTCTATTTCGGCGATGGCCTGCGGCTTGATTTGCTGCGGCTGGCCGGGGCAGATGAGGCACAGTTGATTGTTTACTGCATTGATGATCGCACCCTGACTGCAAAGACGCTGGAACCGATTGCAGAGGCCTTTCCGCAGGCCCAGATCCTTGTGCGCGTGTTTGATCGGCGGCAATGGATTGCCGTGCATTCGCCACATGTGGCGGGCGTCGTGCGCGAGGTTTATGAAAGCTCGATTGCGATGGGCCTCAAGGCATTGAAAAGCATCAATGTCGGAGCCGAGGAAATTGCCGATATCGAAGCGACATTCCGGCAGGTGGATGCCAACCGGCTGGAGCTTCAGCATGCCTCGGGAGACCTGCGCGCAGGCTTTAGCAAGGATGTTGCCCAAAGCCAGGGCGATGTGCTGCGCGGCAGCTGGCTCGAACAGCTGGCCGAGCGCCAGGCGCGCAAGGCGGCAAAGGCCGGGCAGGGCGAGTGAGCGCGCAGGATCGGCCCATCCTCGCGGCAGCGGCGCTGTCTGCCGCGCTCGCCATCATGGCCGGGGCTTTTGGTGCCCATGGTGCCGCATCGCCCGCGGCGGCCGGCTGGTTGCAAACGGGCGGTGCCTATCAACTCACACATGCTGTGGCGGCGCTTGTCCTGATGCGCTGGTTGCTGCGAACCGAAGCGGTGTTGCTGCTGGCTGGCGCTGCCGTGTTCGCCTTTGCCCTTTATGCGCTGGCGCTGGGCGGCCCGCGGTCTTTGGGTGCCGTGGCGCCTGTTGGCGGCCTCATCATGATCGCGGGCTGGCTGCTGGCGGCCTATCGCTTCTGGCGGCACCGATCCGAACAATAGACGACCTGCTCCCAATCGCGCGCCCATTTCTTGCGCCAGCTGAAGGGCCGATTGCACGCCTGACAGATTTTGGAGGGCAGGTGCGTCTTCTTCACGCCATTGGGCATGCCCGCGCCTCCGCTTCAAGAAAGGCCTCGACATCATCGAGTGCGACGGCCTTGTCCACAAAGGCCCGGCCAATGCCGCGTGTCAGAATGAAGGGCAGGGTGCCGCCCGTCATTTTCTTGTCGTGCCGCATGTGCGCCACCAGAGCTGCGCCGCCTGCATCAATCCCGGCAAGGCCAGTGGGCAGGCCAAGCGCGCCAAGATGATCCGTCACACGTCGGGCGTCTGCTGCCGGGCACAGACCCCGCTGCGCCGAAAAGCGATGCGCCAGTGCCATCCCGGCGGCCACAGCCTCCCCATGCAGCAGGGCTTCTGAAAAGCCGGTCGCTGCCTCCAGCGCGTGGCCAAATGTGTGCCCGAGGTTCAGCAGCGCACGCACATCCTGGGTTTCGCGTTCATCGGCCGCGACAATCGCCGCCTTTGCCGCAACGCTGTGGCCGATCGCATGGGCAAGCGCGCCATGATCGCGGGCCAGCACTGCGCGGCCATGGGCTTCGCACCAACCGAAGAAATCTGCATCATTGATGAGCGCATATTTCACGATTTCGGCATAGCCCGCCCGCATGTGCCGATCAGACAGGCTGGCGAGCACGCTTGGATCGATCAGCACCAGCGAGGGCTGATAAAAGGCTCCGATCAAATTCTTGCCATGCGCGCTGTTGACCGCGGTCTTGCCGCCCACGCTGCTATCCACCTGGGCCAGCAGGCTGGTGGGGATCTGGATGAAACGCATGCCTCGCTTCAGGACTGCTGCGGCAAAGCCACCCAGATCGCCGACGATGCCGCCGCCCAGCGCGATCAGCGCCTCGCTGCGCTCCATTTCGAGGGCAAGCAGCTGATCCACCACGGCGCCGAGGCTTTCCCAGCTCTTGCTCGCTTCGCCGGGCGGCACGCTGATCACGTGCAGCCGCAGGCCCGCTGTGGCTGCGGCGAATTGCAGGCGGGGCAAACATGCTGCTGCAACATGCT
>CAZFYJ010000164.1:0-5010 GCA_964523215.1 uncultured Sphingomonadaceae bacterium
CGCGTCGCTGTCGCTGCGATAGACGCGGCCCGGCGCGATGATGCGGATCGGGGGCGCGTGCTGCGTCATGGTGCGGATCTGCACCGGCGAGGTGTGCGTGCGCAAAAGCTTTGCCTCTTCGCCGTCGGGCGCATGCATGTAGAATGTATCGTGCATGGCGCGTGCGGGATGCGTTTCCGGCATGTTGAGCGCCGTGAAATTATGCCACTGGTCCTCGATCTCCGGCCCTTCGGCCACCGCAAAGCCCAGATCGGCGAAGATTTCGGCCAGCTCGTCCATCACCTGGCTGACCGGATGGATGCTGCCCTGCGGCGCATCGGGAGCCGGCAGTGTCAGGTCGATCCGTTCGGCCGCGAGGCGGGCATCAAGGGCCGCTTCTTCCAGCGCGGCCTTGCGTGCTGCAATCGCACTGGCCACGCTTTCGCGCAGACCATTGATCAGCGGGCCCTGCACCTGCCGTTCTTCGGGGCTCATTGCGCCCAGCGTCTTCAGCAGCATCGAAACACGGCCCTGCTTGCCGAGTGCATCGATCCGCACTGCCTCCAGCGCGTCGGCCGTCGGCGCAGCAGCGATTGCGGCAAGGATGGTCGCTTCGAGTGTGGCTGTGTCGGTCATGGTCGGTTCGCCTATGTGCTGGTCGGCTATGTGCTGGTCGCCTGCATAAGCAAATGGGCGCGAACGGCAAGTGCCGCCCACGCCCATTTGCGCATTGTTGAAAGCTGGTTGCCTGAGCGGCCGGGGCCGCCCGCAGCGTTTATGCTGCAACCTGAGGCAATGCCGCCTTCGCCTGCGCGATGATGGCGCTAAACGCTGCCGCTTCGTGCATCGCGAGATCGGCCAGAACCTTGCGATCGAGCTCGACGCCTGCAAGCTTCAGCCCGTTCATGAACTGCGAATAGGTCAACCCTTCGGCGCGGACAGCGGCATTGATGCGCTGAATCCACAGGGCGCGGAAGGTGCGCTTCTTGGCCTTGCGATCGCGATAGGCATATTGCCCGGCTTTTTCGACCGCCTGGCGGGCGATGCGGATGGTGTTCTTGCGGCGGCCATAATAGCCCTTCGCCTGATCCAATATGCGCTTGTGCTTTGCCTTGGTGGTGGTGCCGCGTTTGATGCGTGCCATGGTCCGTCCTCCTTATTTCAGGCCATAGGGCGCCCACAGGCGCACATGGGCCGTATCCGAATCGGAGAGCACGGATGTGCCGCGATTGGTGCGGATATATTTGGCATTATGGCTGATCAAACGGTGGCGTTTTCCGGCCACACCATGCTTGACCTTGCCAGTTGCGGTGAATTTGAAGCGTTTCTTCACACCGCTCTTGGTCTTCAGCTTGGGCATTTCGGTCTCCTTTTGGATGTCCTTTACGGGTGAACGTGGCAGCCCTTTTGGCCAGCCCACCGCACAGGAAGGCAGCGCATTAGCGGGATTTGCGCAAAATGCAAGCCTTGCCGCCTGCTGCCCGCACTGCCACCCATTCTGGCACCCAATCCGCCCCCCAAGGCGGATCGGCCGTGCCGCCTCAATGATGATGGCAGGCAAGCGCTCCCAGCACATCGTCGAGCCGCGCCGGATCGCCCAGCGCGATCACATGGCCGCTGCTTTCCGCGTGGATCGGCTCGCCATTCCAGTCGCACATCTGCCCCCCTGCGCCCTCGACTATGGGAACAAGCGCCGCAAAGTCGTGCAGTTTCAGCCCTGTTTCCACGACGAGGTCGATATATCCTGAGGCCAGCAGGCCATAATTATAGCAATCCCCGCCCCACACTGTCCGACGGTTGGTCTTCGCCGCAAGTGCCATGAAATGTTCAGCGCTGTGATCGTCAAAATATTGCGGTCCACTGCTCGCCAGCACCATATCGGCCAAAGCGCGGCACCTGCGTGTCCCCGCCGGCTTGCCATTCAGCATCGTGCGATGCCCTGTCGCACCCAACCAGCGTTCGCCGCTAACGCATTGGTCGATCACGCCAAGCACCGGGAAACCATCCTGCAACAGCGCAATCAGCGTGCCGAAGATCGGGCGCCCGGCCATGAAGCTGATCGTGCCGTCGATCGGATCGATCACCCAGCTACGGCCCGATGTGCCGTCCTTGACGCCATATTCCTCGCCAATAACTGCGTCCGTCGGACATTCGCGGTCTAGAATCGCGCGAATGGCGGCCTCGGCAGCACGGTCCGCTTCGGTGACGGGCGACGCATCGACTTTGGCTTCATGTGCGAAGTCCGCCCGAAACAATGGGCGGATCGCCGCCCCCGCAGCATCGGCAAGACGATTGGCAAGGGCAATGTCAGTGGCAAGGCTCATCGCGGGCGATGCTCAGTGCCCCAACCGGCAGTGATGAACAGCACAGTCGCTTCATCGACGATGTCCGCAGTATGCCAGCAACCGGCAGGATTGACAGCATAGTCGCCGGGCTGCAGCGTCATCATGGCGGTGCTCCCGTCGGCAAGTTCCTGATGCAGCACAATGTTGCCTGCCATGCAGATGACGGCCTCCTCGCCGGCAGGATGCATCTCCCAGCTATCCCAGTTTTCCGTAAAGCGATGAGCGCTGACCAGGCGACCTTCCGGACCATCGTCGCCATTGCGGAGCACATAGTCGGCATACCATGCCATGCCAGTGAAGGGGGGCTGCTCGATGACCCTTCCTCCCAACCCAATGTGGAGTGGCTGATTGAAGATGTTGGGTTGAGCCATGGTGATTCCAATCAATCGAACAGGCTCGACACGCTGCTCTCATCGGCAATGCGCTTGATCGCCTCGCCGAGCAGCGGGGCAATGGAAAGCTGCCGGATCTTCGCGCAGGCATTGGCCTCCGCAGAGGCAAGGATCGAATCGGTGATCACCATCTTGCGCAGGCTCGATGCCTCGATCCGCGCCACGGCAGTGCCAGAGAGCACGCCGTGGGTGATATAGGCGACCACATCGCTGGCACCGGCCGCCTTCAGCGCATCGGCTGCGTTGCACAAGGTGCCGGCTGAATCGGCAATATCGTCGATCAGGATGCAAAAGCGGTCCTTCACATCGCCGATGATGTTCATCACTTCGGAGACGCCTGCTTTCTCGCGGCGCTTGTCGACAATGGCGAGCGGCGCATCATCCAGCCGCTTGGCCAGCGCGCGGGCGCGCACGACGCCGCCGACATCGGGCGATACGACCGTGATCGGCTTATCCGCATGGCGCGAAAATATGTCTGCGCTCATCACTGGCGCGCCATAGAGATTGTCTGTCGGAATATCGAAAAAGCCCTGTATCTGCCCGGCATGCAGGTCCACTGTCAGCACCCGGTCCGCCCCCGCGGTGGTGATCATGTTGGCCACCAGCTTGGCCGAAATGGGGGTGCGCGGCCCGGGCTTGCGATCCTGCCGGGCATAGCCGAAATAGGGCAGCACGGCCGTGATCCGGCTGGCAGAAGCGCGGCGCAGCGCATCCACCATGATCAGCATTTCCATCAGATTGTCGTTGGCCGGGCGGCTGGTGGACTGGATGACGAACATATCCTCGCCGCGCACATTTTCCAGCACCTCGACGAAAATCTCGTTATCGGCAAAGCGCCGCACGCTTGCCTCGGTCAATGCCAGGCCCAGATAATCGGCAATGCCCTTGGCCAGCGGCGGATTGCTGTTGCCGGTGATCAGTTTCATGCTGCCTTGTCCCCGGCCCGGATGAGGCCGTTCCCATCGGTGATTCGCCCGACGCTCTAGCTGCCGCAGGCAGGGCTGACAACGCTGTTGCCAAGCAACAGCCCTTGCCGTGGCCGCCCTGGCGCAATAGACGCTCGTGCATGACCGCGCGCCTCACCATTGCCATGGCCCAGCTCAATCAGCGCGTGGGCGATCTGGCGGGCAATGCCGATGCCATGCTTGCCTGGCGCGCCAAGGCGATGGATGCCGATCTGATCATCTATCCCGAGCAGCAGCTGATCGGCTATCCGGCCGAGGATCTGGTGCTGAAGCCCGCATTCCAGGCCGCGGCCGCGCAGCAGATGGCCCGGCTCGCGGCCGCCACGGCCGATGGCGGCCCGGCCATGCTGGTCGGCTCGATCCTGAAAGAGGGCGATGACCTCTACAATGTCGTGGCCCTGCTCGATGGCGGCGAGATTGCCGCCGTGCGCAAAAAGCATGAGCTGCCCAATTATGGCACCTTTGATGAGAAGCGCATCTTCACGCCCGGCCCGATGCCCGAACCCGTCGGCTTTCGCGGCGTCATGCTGGGGCTGCCGATCTGCGAGGATGGGTGGCTGCCAAAGGTATCAAAACATCTTGCCGAGCAGGGTGCGGAAATTCTGATATCCGTCAACGGCAGCCCTTATGAAATCGACAAGGACGATCGGCGGCTGGACCAGGTGTTTGCCGCGCGCGTTGCCGAAACCGGCCTGCCGCTGATGTTCCTCAACCGCATTGGCGGGCAGGATGAGCTGGTGTTCGATGGCTGCTCCTTCGTGCTCAATGCCGATGGAAAGGCAGCACACCGCCTGCCCGATTGGGCGGAGCATCTGCGGCTGACCCATTGGGAGCGCGGCCCGCAGGGCTGGCAATGCGCACCCGGCGAGCTGAGTGCGTGGGAACAGCACCCGGCCGATATCTATTCCGCGATGGTGCTGTCGCTGCGCGATTATGTGGAGCGCAATCGCTTTCCCGGCGTGGTGCTGGGGATGAGCGGCGGGATCGACAGCGCCATTTGTGCCGCGATTGCCGCTGATGCGCTGGGGCCGGATCGGCTGTGGTGCGTGATGCTGCCCAGCCGCTTCACCAGCCAGGAAAGCCTCGATCTGGCGGCCGAATGCGCCGCGATGATCGGCGCCCGGCACGATATCATCCCGATCAACCCGGCTGTTTCGGCCTTTGATGTGATGCTTGCCGGCAGCTTCGCCGACAAGGAGGTGGATATCACCGAGGAAAATGTGCAGTCGCGCATCCGCGGCGTCACATTGATGGCGCTCTCCAACAAATTTGGCCACATGCTGCTCACCACCGGCAACAAGAGCGAGATGAGCGTCGGCTATGCGACCA
>CAZFYJ010000165.1:0-4999 GCA_964523215.1 uncultured Sphingomonadaceae bacterium
GCCTGGGCCGATGTGCTGCGCCCGCTGTTCATGGAGCAAGTCTTTCCCATCCTCACGCCCCAGGCGCTTGATCCGTCCCACCCTTTTCCGTTCATCCCGAACAAGGGGCTGGGCCTGTTTTTCGATCTGGCGCGTGCAGCGGACGGGCAGGCGGTGCGCGAGCTTGTGCTGCTGCCACAATCGCTGCCCCGCTTCATCCGGGTGCCGCGCAAGGATGCAGACAGCCCCGATACCATGGCCTTCATCGCGATTGAGGCGCTGATCGAATATTTTGCCGATATCCTGTTTCCCGGCTATCAGCTGCGCGCCTGCGGCATGTTTCGCATCATCCGTGACAGCGATATCGATGTTGAAGAAGAGGCTGAGGATCTGGTTCGCTTCTTTCGTTCGGCGCTCAAGCGGCGGCGGCGGGGCCGCGTGATCCGGATGGAGCTGGATGCCGGCATGTCGGGCGCGGTCGAAAAGCTGCTGCGCGATGCCATTGCCGGTGAAGATGCGATGGTCGATATGGTGGCCGGCTTCATCGGCATTGGCGATCTGGGCAGGATCGTCGATGCGGATCGGCCCGATCTCAAATTTCCGGTCTATGTGCCCCGCTTTCCAGAGCGTATCCGCGAACATGCGGGCGATTGCTTTGCTGCTATCCGCAGCAAGGATCTGGTGGTGCATCACCCCTATGAAAGCTTCGAGGTGGTGATTTCCTTTCTGCGCCAGGCGGCCGCAGATCCCGATGTGGTGGCGATCAAGCAGACGCTGTATCGCGCGGGCGATCAATCTCCCGTCATCCGTGCGCTCATCGATGCGGCAGAGGCTGGCAAGTCGGTGACGGCGGTGGTGGAGCTGAAGGCGCGTTTCGACGAAGAGCAGAATCTGCACTGGGCCAGCCAGCTCGAACGCGCAGGCGTGCAGGTCGTCTACGGATTCATCGAATGGAAAACGCATGCCAAGGTATCGATGGTGGTGCGCCGCGAGGGCGATCATTATCGCACCTATTGCCACTTCGGCACCGGCAATTATCATCCGATCACGGCACGCATCTATACAGATTTCAGCTATTTCACGGCAGACCCTGCAATTGGCCGCGATGCCGCCCAGCTGTTCAACTATGTGACCGGCTATGTGGAGCCACGGCATCTGGAGCGGCTGGTGATGTCGCCGCATGGCCTGCGCGATGCGCTGAGCGCCTATGTCGACGAGGAAATCGCCCATGCAAAGGCCGGGCGTCCTGCCGCCATCTGGGCCAAGATGAACTCGCTGGTTGATGCGCAGATCATTGAAAAACTCTATGAAGCGAGCGCGGCCGGGGTCGAGATTGATCTGGTGGTTCGCGGCATATGCTGCCTGCGCCCCGGCGTGCCCGGCCTTTCAGAGAATATCCGGGTCAAATCCGTGGTCGGCCGTTTTCTGGAACACAGCCGGGTGTGGGCATTTGGCAATGGAACCGCGCTCAGCGATCCCCAGGGCAATAACGGGGCCAAGCTCTTCATTTCCTCGGCAGACTGGATGCCGCGCAATTTCGATCGCCGGGTGGAATATATGATCCGCATCGAAAACCCGACCGTGCATGATCAGCTGCTCGATCAGGTGCTGGTCGCCAATCTGCTCGACAATCAGCAAAGCTGGGTGCTCCAGCCCGATGGGCGCTATCATCGCATCACCGATGCGGCCAAGCCGTTTAATCTGCATCGTTATTTCATGACCAATCCGTCGCTTTCCGGGCGTGGCAAATCGCTGCGCAAGGGGCGCGGCGTGCCCAAGCTCAAGCTGGCGCAGGGATAGGGAGCGCGCAGCAGCCATGGCACGATCGGCGATTCTTGGCTTTCCGCGCCGGCGCAGCGCAGACCAGCCCCGCCCGGCGGCGGCGCTGCCCGGCAATCTCCAGCAGGCGATCATCGACATCGGCTCCAATTCGGTGCGGCTGGTGGTCTATGCCGGTCCACCGCGGGCCCCATCGGTCATTTTCAACGAAAAGGTGATGGCGGGCCTTGGTCGCGGCCTGGCCACCAGCGGACGCATCGATGATGAGGCCATGGCGCGCGGCCTGATGGCGCTGCGGCGCTTTGCCGGGCTGGTGCGCGAATTCGGTGTGGAACAGACGATCTGCGTGGCCACAGCGGCTGTGCGCGAGGCCACAAACGGGCCGGAAATTATGGCCGCCGCCCGCGCCTATGGGCTCGACGTGCGCCTGCTCAATGGCGATGAGGAAGGCGAAACGTCCGGCTATGGGGTCATCTCGGGCATTCCCGATGCCAATGGCGTCGTCGCCGATCTGGGCGGCGGCAGCCTGGAGCTGGTGCGGATCGGCCCTGCCGACGACGGGCTTGGCGCCGTTGGCAAGCGGGTCTCGCTGCCGCTGGGAGTGTTGCGACTGCCGAGCCTTTTGGCGGCGGGCAAGGCGGGCCTTGCCGATGTGCGCCGCACCATTGCCGACGGGCTGACGCGCATTGGCTGGGATGCGGATGATGCAGGCGTGCCGCTGTATTTGGTCGGCGGGTCATGGCGCTCGCTCGCCCGGCTCGACATGCATGTGCAGGGCGATCTTCTGCCAGTGATGCACCAGCATGACATGCCGGCCGGCTGCGTCGAGCGGCTGGAAATCGCGCTGGCAACGATGGATCAGGCGGCGCTGCGCCAGGTGCCTGGCCTTTCGGGCAGCCGCATCCCGATGCTCGGCGATGCCACTGCCCTGCTGCGCATCCTCCAGAATGTGCTTGCGCCATCGCGCTTCATCATCTCATCCACAGGCTTGCGTGAAGGCTTGCTCTATCAGGCGCTTCCGGCTGATATCCGGCGGCAGGATCCATTGCTGGTTGCCGCGCGCGACGAGGGCCGCAGGCTTGCCCGCTTTCCCGAACATGGCCGCCTGATCGACCAGTGGATCGCTCCGCTGTTTGATCGCGATGCCCCCGGCCAGATGCGGCTTCGCCTGGCCGCGTGCATGCTGGCGGATGTCGCCTGGTCCGCCAATCCCGGCTTTCGTGCCGAACGCGGGGTCGATATCGCGCTTCATGGCAACTGGCTCGGGGCGACTGTGGCGGATCGCTATGTGATCGCGCAGACGCTGTTCAGCGCCTTTGGCGGTGGGGCTAAGCGGTTTGCGGAGATGCCTGGCTTTATCGTGCCCGAACGGATCGAACGCGCCATTGCCTGGGGTCTTGCAATCCGGCTTGGCCAGCGGCTGAGCGGCGGGGCCGCCCGTCCGCTGCAGCACAGTCGCCTGGTCGCCGATGATGCCCATGTCCGGCTGGAATTGAGCGGGGATGCAGCGCTGCTCAATGGCGAGGCCGTCGGCAAGCGGCTCAACGGGCTGGCCGCGTTCCTCAAGCGCACGCCGATCATCGCGGCAGACTGATCAGGCGCCATCCTGCGGGTCGCTTGCCCGCATCATCGCAAGCTTGCCATCGCGCACGGCAAAGGCCAGCTGGCCATCGATCAGCGCCAGCGCATCGCGCCCGAAAATGTCGTGGCGCCAGCCGGACAGCACGGGGACAGCATCGCGCAATCCGGATGCCAGGGCATCGAGATCGTCGCTGCGCGCAATCAGCCGCGAGGCGACGTTCAGCTCGCGCGAGCGGATTTTCAGCAGCAGCTTCAGCAGGTCGGCAATCAGCACACCGTCCTTGCCCGGCCCCTGCCGGCGCGGGCCTGTATCGGGCATCTCCTCGCGCGGCATGGGGCGGGCAGTGGCCAGCGCGGCCATGAGCCGCGCCCCGATGTCATTGCCGGCCCAGGCGGCCGAAAGCCCGCGGACCCGGGCCAGATCGCCCTGTGTCTTGGGCGGATGGCTGGCCAGATCGGCAAGCGTTTCATCCTTGATGATGCGCCCGCGCGGCATGTTCTTGGTACGCGCTTCCTCTTCGCGCCAGGCTGCAAGCGCCCGCAGCCGCCCCAGCACATCGGGCTTGCGCACCTGCATCTTGACGCGCTGCCACGCGTCTTCGGGGCGCTGGGCATAGGTTTCGGGATCGGCCAGCCGCTCCATTTCCTCATCCAGCCACTGCCCCCGCCCGCTGGCCTGCAGCTTATCCAGCATCATCGGGAAAATGCTGGCCAGATGTGTCACATCGGCAATCGCATAATCGATCTGGCGGGCATCGAGCGGGCGGCGCGACCAATCGGTAAAGCGTGCGCCCTTGTCGACCTGGATTCCAAGCCAGCCCTCGACCAGGCTCGAATAGCCGACCTGCTCGGCCTGGCTCAGCGCCATCGCGCCAATTTGCGTGTCGAAAATGGGGTGGGGGGTGCGCCCGGTGAGATTATAGATGATCTCGACATCCTGGCCGCCTGCATGAAAAACTTTTAAGATCGCCTCATTGTCGGTGAGGAGGGCGAGCAGCGGCGCCAGATCAAGCCCCGGCGCAAGCGGATCGATGGCCGCAGCCACATCCGCGCCCGCCACTTGGATGAGGCACAATTCTGGCCAGAATGTGCTTTCGCGCATGAATTCGGTATCAACCGCGAGGAAATCGGCATTGGCGATGCGTGCGCAGAATTCGGCCAGTGCGGCGTTGGTGGTGATCAGGGGAAGGACCTGCATCGCCGCCCTATACAGTGCAAAGCCGCTTATGGGAGAAAAAAGTGGGGCTTGCTGTGCCATCCATGCGTCCGATGCACGCCTCGTGGCTTGACATTCGCTGCGCTTGCGCGTTTCAGGCGCGCGGGCAACAGCCCTCAACAGGGGCACGAGGCAGGCCATATGCAGGACAAGAACATGCACCCATATCGCACGCACAGCTGCGCCGAATTGCGCGCCGACCAGGTGGGAAGCACGGTGCGCCTTTCAGGCTGGGTGCACCGCAAGCGGGATCATGGCGGCGTGCTGTTCGTCGATCTGCGCGATCATTATGGCATGACGCAGATTGTGGCGGACAGTGACAGTCCCGCGCTGGCGGTGCTCGATGGCCTGCGGCTCGAAAGCGTGGTCACGATTGACGGCACGGTGAAGGCGCGCAGCGAAGGGACAATCAACCCGAACCTTCCGACGGGCGAGATCGAGGTG
>CAZFYJ010000166.1:0-4953 GCA_964523215.1 uncultured Sphingomonadaceae bacterium
ACCCTATCTCGCAGCAGTGATCTTTATGCGTGGACGGCCATTATAATGTTGATCGGCCTTATGGCACCAATGGGCTGAACCAGCTGACCAGTTCGGGGGCTGTGGCGCTGGGCTATGATGGGCGCGGCAACCTGACGAGCAGCGGCAGCACGCTTTATGGCTATACCAGCGAGAACCGTCTTTCGCAGATGGCGGGCGCTGCGCCCGGCTGCGTGGTGACCCCTACGGGACTCGAACCCGTGTTTTCGCCGTGAAAGGGCGACGTCCTAGACCGCTAGACGAAGGGGCCAGATGCATTGGCAGGCGGCTCCCTTAGACGGCGTGCCCGGCATGGTCAAGGGGCGTTGCGCGCCATGGCCCACCGGTCTTTGGCCAGGCACGAAGGAGGCGTGTGGCGCGCCTGCCGGATGGCGGCGGGACAGGGCTTGCGCGGCCTTGCGCTGCGATCATCCGCCCGAGCGCGAGAGCGCCAGCGCGCGCCAGCCAATATCACGCCGGCAAAAGCCATCGGCATAGTCAACCGCATCGACCGCGGCATAAGCCGCCTTTTGCGCAGACCGCACATCCGGCGCCATCGCCGTGACGGCGAGCACGCGCCCGCCGCTCGCCACCAGCGAGCCATCTGGCAGCAGTGCAGTGCCTGCGTGAAAAATATGCGTGCCCGCCGGCAGCTGATCCGCGCCCGGCAGCCGGATCGCCCCGCCCTTCACGGGCGCAGCAGGATAGCCCCGGGCGGCCACCACCACGGTGAGCGCGGCATCATCATCAAAGCGGGGCGGCGCAGCCTGCGCCAGCCGCCCTTGCGCGCAGGCCAGCATCAGCGCCGCCAGATCCCCCTGAAAGCGCAGCATCAGCACCTGGCATTCCGGATCGCCAAAGCGGCAATTATATTCGATCAGCTTTGGCCCCTCGGCCGTCAGCATCAGCCCGGCATAAAGCACACCCTGATAGGGCGTGCCCGCCGCTGCCATTGCCGCGACAGTGGGCCGGATGATCCGCGCCATCACCGCATCTTCCAGCGCAGCGCCTAGCACCGGGGCCGGCGAATAGGCCCCCATCCCGCCGGTGTTCGGCCCGGTATCCCCATCGCCCACCCGCTTGTGATCCTGGGCGCTGCCGAACGGGATGATCGTTTCTCCATCGGTGATCGCAAAAAAGCTCGCCTCTTCGCCCGCCATATGATCTTCGATGACGATGCTGGCCCCGGCGGCACCAAATTCGCCGCTGAACATGTCGTGGATGGCGTCTTCCGCCTCGGCGCGGCTTTCGGCAATGATCACGCCCTTGCCAGCGGCGAGGCCATCGGCCTTGATCACATAGGGTGGCGCAAAATCATCGAGGCCCAAAAGCGCTTCACGCGCATCGGAAAAGCGCCGATAGGCCGCGGTCGGAATGCCGGCGGCGGTGCACAGCGCCTTCGTAAACCCCTTTGATCCCTCCAGCTGTGCCGCAGCCTTGCCGGGGCCAAAGACGGCAAAGCCCGCATCGCGCAGATCATCGGCCAGGCCCGCGACCAGCGGTGCCTCCGGCCCGATCACCACCAGCCCGATCATCGCCCGGGTGCAGAAGGCGATCACGGCCGCATGATCGGCGACATCCAGCGCAACGCGCGTCGCCACATCCGCCATGCCGGGATTGCCGGGCGCGGCGTAAAGCGTGTCGCACAGCGGCGACTGGGCGAGTTTCCATGCCAGCGCATGTTCGCGCCCGCCCGATCCGATCAGCAGGATGTTCATAGGCCTGGGCGATTAAGCGGCACACGGCAAGACTGCAAGCCAAAGGATGACGGCCCGCAATCAGGATGGCCCCGCCGGCGTGCCCGGGTGCGCTGCGGCGGGTGCCCCGGCCGGCGATCCGGTGGAGCGCGCCATCAGTGCCGGTCTGCGCTTTCGATCCGCTCTGCCGTCACCGGATAGCCCGCATCGCCGGGGATGCACAGATAGCGGCCGTCCCCCCGTTCCTCGATCCAGGGGGTGATCATGCGCCCGGCATCATGCGCTGCGGCATCGGCCACGGCCTCGGCAAAGCTGGTGTAGCGCGCCAGCCGCTCCAGATTGCGGCGGGTGGGAAAGATGATGCGTTCGCGCCCGGCATCGCAGGCCGCCAGCGTCTCCGCTGCGCGCGCCCAGAACAGGGCCGCCATCTCTCCATTATCGACCCACATCAGCGGCTGGTGCCCATGCGCCTGCGCCAGATAAAAGCGGGTATCGAAAATGCGGGCCTCCGCAAAATTGGGCCGCCAGCGCGCAAAGGGCACCAGCGCGGCAAGATCGAGCGCCAGCCCCGCTTCATCGAGCAGCGCCGAAAAGGGCACATCGCCCAGCAGCCGGTGGCGCAGCGCATCGCGCCCATCGGCATCGGGCAGCCGATCAAAGCCGATGGCGACCCCCGCTTCCTCCAGCGTTTCCCGGATCGCGGCGACCCGCGCTGCGGCATCATCGGCGGCAAGCGAGCCGCCATAGCGCGCCGCCAGCAAATGATCATCGGGGTCCACCCGCCCGCCGGGAAAGGCCAGCGCCCCGGCGGCAAAGGCCATGGCAGCTCCACGCTTGACCATCAGGATTTCGGGCGGCAGCGGCACCGCTGGATCGCGCGCGCCATGGTGCCCGCCAGGCGGCTCGTCCGTGGCCGCTTCGCGGAACAGCACCAGCGTGGTCGCCGGGATGGCAGGGTGAAGCGCTTTGCTTTCCATTGCGCCTGCGCTACGATCTGGCCACAGCCTTGCCAAGCGGCAAATGCCCGCGGCGCGATGGCTCGGCGGGGCGGCAACAGGGCGGACACAAGCGGGGGGAGACGCATCATGGGCCTTGTCGAATTGCTGGGGGTGGCAGGCAGCCTCAGCCTCCTGTCCGGCTGGCGGCTCTATCTCACCATTTTCGCAACCGGCCTCGCCATGCGCTATGGCGGGCTGGATCTGCCGGAACATCTGCAGATGCTGGCCGTGCTGGCCAATCCCTGGGTGCTGGGCGTGGCGGCATTTGGCGCGGTTGCCGAATTTTTTGCCGACAAGATCGCCTGGCTCGACAGCGCATGGGATGCGCTGCACAGCGTCATCCGGCCCGTGGGGGGTGCCTTGCTGGCGCTCGCCGTTGTCGATGCACAGGATCCCGCGTGGCAGGTGATCAGCTTTCTGCTGGGTGGCGGCGCGGCATTGCTCAGCCATGGGGCCAAGGCCAGCACCCGTGCCGTCGTCAATGTCAGCCCGGAGCCGTTCAGCAACGCGATTGTTTCCAGCGCGGAGGATGTGGCAACCGGCGGCCTTCTGGTGTTGGCGCTCGCCAATCCGCAGGCGGCGGTGGTGATTGCCGTGCTGATGCTGCTGGCGGCGGTGGCCGTGGTGATTGCGGTGCGCCGCCTGCTGAAGCGCCTCTTTGCGGGCGCGGATGGCCCCATTGCCCCCGCACCCCTCGCCGCTCCCCCGGCCGATCCCGCGCCTCCGGGATGACAGGAAAGCATGACAGGCGGCGATGACAGGCCGGCATGACAAAGCGGCTTGCCAGCGCGCGCTTACAAATTTAAGGTCGGCGCATGGTTGATTGTGCGGCCTGTGTGGTGCGAAATCGCGCCATTTGTGCGGGGCTTGACGAAGACGAGATCGAGGCGCTGGGGCGGCTTGGCCGTCAGCAAATGATCGTGCGCGGACAGACTTTGCTGTGGGAAGGCGATGAGACGCCGCCCGTCGCCAATGTCATCACTGGCGTGCTGAAGCTCAGCGTGGCCACTGTCGATGGCCGCGAACAGATTGTCGGCATTGTTTTTCCATCCGATTTCATTGGCCGCCCCTTTGGCCGGGAAAGCCCGTTCACCGTCACTGCGCTCACCGATGCGAAGGTGTGCATGTTCAGCCGACAGGCCTTTGACGGCTTTGCCGGGGCCCATCCCGATTTGCAGCACAAGCTGCTGCAGCGCACGCTCGACGAGCTGGATCGTGCCCGCCAGTGGATGATGCTGCTTGGCCGCAAGACCGCGGCAGAGCGGATCGCCACCCTGCTGATCGAGATTTCGAACCGGCTGGGCGAAAGCAACTGCACCACCATCACCCCGCATCTCGACCGGTTCGAGCTGCCGATGGACCGTCAGCAGATGGGCGACATTTTGGGCCTCACGATCGAGACGGTGAGCCGCCAGCTGACCAAGCTGCGCCAAACGGGCATGATTGCCCTGCCGGACCGGCGATCGGTGGTGATCCAGGATCGCAGCCGCCTGATCAATCTGGCCATGGCGGCCTGACAGCGGCCTGCAACCGGGGCAGCCCCGGCATCACGCAACCCGCCGACACACATTTGACCTAAGTCAATGCCGCCCCGTCGCCGGGCTGGCACTAACATCCCCATGATCGGCCGGACAGGCGGCGAAAATGACGGGGAAACATCATGGAATCACTGATGATGCGCGGCGGATCCTGGCTGCTGGTGGCGCTGCTGCTGTTTGTTGCGGCGGTTGCGAGCGCAGACTGGGCCTTTTCGGTGCACATGGCGATCGGGTGCCTTGCCGCGCTGATCGCTGCCTTTGCCAGCGGGCGCAAGTTCGATTTCGCAGCCCAGCGCTTCCCGGCGATCGGTCCGCAGGCCGAAAGCGAATATGATGACGAGCTGATCCGCTATGGCGTGATCGCAACGGTCTTCTGGGGCCTCGCCGGCTTCATTGCCGGGCTTTACATCGCGCTGCAGCTGGCCTTTCCGGCGCTCAATCTCAATCTCGAATATACGACATTCGGGCGGCTGCGCCCGCTGCACACCTCCGCCGTGATCTTTGCCTTTGGCGGCAATGCGCTGCTCGCCTCCAGCTTTTATGTGGTGCAGCGCACCTGCCGTGCGCGCCTTGCGCTGCCCGGCCTCGCCCGCTTCGTCTTCTGGGGCTATCAGCTGTTCATCGTGCTGGCGGCGACCGGCTATCTGATGGGCGTGACCGAGGCGAAGGAATATGCCGAGCCCGAATGGTATGTCGATCTGT
>CAZFYJ010000167.1:0-4918 GCA_964523215.1 uncultured Sphingomonadaceae bacterium
TCGGATCGTTTCCGACATAGGCATAGCAGTTTATGCCATCCTTGTAACCAATGGGATCGGTCTGCATGAGCGACGAGACGCGACCATCCGGGGGATGGTTGCAAGCGAGGAGCCCCGGCGCGGGGGAGTAGAAGCGCGCCTTGTCACAATAGAGGCCGACCTCCGGGATGCATGCCTGGCCCGTGCACATGAACCGCCCCGTCGCCGCAGAGGAAAGCGCGGCGCTGGATTGCGGAATGCCATATTGTCCTCACTGCGTTCGTTCGCCTGCGGCCCCGTCATAGCGGATCGTCGCGCTTCGCCGCCCCCGTCCCGTCGCTCACCAGTTGACAGCGCGCGCCGCTGCATCGAAACGGGCGATCGGCAAAAAGCCTATGGCCAATAGCGGCGTGACGCGATCGCTGCGCCCTCGGCAAGCGCGGCGAGCTTCGCCCAGACCACATCGGGATCGACACCGCCCGATCCAGCATGGATCGAAAAGCCGCAATCGCACCCCGCCATCACATTTTCACGTCCCACCCGATCGGCATAGCGCCCGATGCGCTGCGCAATCAGCTCCGGATGCTCGATATAGTTGGACTGGCATTCGATCACGCCGGGGATCAGCACCTTCCCTTCGGGCAGCTTCACGCTCTCGAAAAGCGCATATTCATGGGCATGGCGGGGGTTGGCGGCCTCGAACTGGATGGCATGCGGCCGCGCAGTCCAGACCAGATCAATGATATCCTGAAACGGAACATCATGATGATGGGGGCCGGGATAGTTGCCCCAGCACATGTGCATCCGCAGCCGATCCGGCGCAATATTGGCCGTGGCATGATTGAGCGCCGCGATATTCAGCTCCATTGCGGCGCGAAAGCCGGAAAGATCACGCTCGCGAAACTGGGTGTGGCGACCCATGGCAAGATCGGGGCAATCTATCTGCAGCATGATCCCGGCATTTGCGATCGCCTCATATTCGTGACGCAGGCCTTCGGCGATGGCAAACACATAGTCTTCGTGCCGTGCATAATATTCATTGCCAAAAAAGAGGGCAGTCACGCCGGGCGATGCCGCGCTCATGAAGGCGTGGCGACCGGGATGGCGTGCCAGCGCCTGATTGAGGTTGGCCGCATCGGTTTCCACTGCCGCCATGTCCTTCACCGATATTGGCGCATCACAGGCCGGGGCGCTGCGCTTTTTGCGGCCAGGATCGGAGAAAATGCGCTCCTTCAGCGTCGGAAAATCCTCCACATCCTGGAAAACATATGAATTTCCCGCCCCGCCAAAGCCGTGCAGCCGATCCTTGATGTAGGTCGCATAGCTTGGCTTTGATTGTTCGCCGTCATTGATGATGTCGATCCCGGCCTCGGCCTGACGATCGACAACATGCTGCACCGCCTGGACGATGCGCGCGGCCAGCGCCGCTTCATCAACGGGCCGGCCATCCTCTTTTGCAAAGACGAGATCGACCAGATCCGCAGCGCGCGGCAGGCTGCCGACATGTGTCGTGAGAAAGCGATCGGCGCTCATGCAAGCTCCGCACGGACGATCGCGGCCCCATCGGCCATGGCCTTCATCTTGCCGAATGCGACGGCGCGCGGCAGATATTTCAGGCCACAATCGGGCGCAATCACCAGCCGCTCGGGCGGCACGTGCGGCAATGCACGCCGGATGCGCGCGGCGACCACATCGGGCGTTTCAATTTCATGCGTCGAAAGATCAAGCACGCCAAGGATGATGGTCTTGCCCGTCAGCCGTTCGAGGATGGCGCAATCCAGATTGGACTGTGCGGTTTCGATCGAAATGTCATCAAGCTCAGTTTCGGCGAGCTCCGGCAGGAAGTTATAGCCTTCGGGCCGCTCGTGGATGAGCGCGGCATAGCCAAAGCAGATGTGGAGCGCAGTGCGGCCTTCAACGCCGTTGAGCGCGGTGCGCACCGCGGCCAGGCCATATTCGCGCGCCTTGGCCGGACGCGCCTGCATATAGGGCTCGTCAATCTGAACGATATCAGCACCAGCAGCAAACAGATCCCTGATTTCGGCATTGACGGCAATGGCATAATCATGCGCCATCTCGGCCTCGTCGGCATAAAAGTCGTTCTGCGCCTGCTGGGCCATTGTAAACGGCCCCGGCACGGTGATCTTGATCATGCGATCCGTGTTGGCGCGCAGGAATTCCACATCGCGTGTTTCAACAGCATGTTTGCGCCTGATTTTGCCTGTCACACGGGGCACCGGATTGGGCTCGCCCGAACGATCGAGCGCAACGCCTGGATTGTCCAGATCAACCCCTTCCAGCGCCGTTGCAAAGCGGTTCGAATAGCTTTCACGCCGCATTTCGCCATCGGTGATGATGTCGAGCCCAGCCCGCTCCTGATCACGGATGGCCAGGATGGTTGCATCATCGAACGCCTGCTCGCGCCATTCGGGATCGACCCGCCACAGTTCCGTCGCGCGGACACGCGGCGGAAAGCGCCCTGCAAGCTTGACCTTGTCAATCAGCCAATCGGGCTGGGCATATGAACCAACGAGCGATGTCGGGAGCAGCATGATGAGACCTTCATTCCTTTTCGAACGGGAGCAGAAATTCGTGCACAAGCGTGTTGAAGCGATCTGGCTGGCAGAGATTGGCGAGATGGCCAGCACCCGCAATCTGCGCAACAGACCCGGCCGGCACCATCTGGCCCAAGGCGCGGGCGACGTCATGCCGCCAGCTGCTGTCCTGCGCGCCGACGATCGCGAGCAAGGGCATGGCCAGGCCATGAAGCTGAGTCGCCGAGACCGTAGGCAGCCGGCTCGGGCTCAGAAGATCACGCCCGTCATAATCGGAGACGATCTGTTCGAGCAGGCGGCGGCCCTGGGTGCTGGCGCTTTGCAGCAGCGGATGCAGCAGCCATTGGGAGCGCACCTCGGCGATGCGGCCGTCGCGCACCATGGCCGCCCAGCGATCCCGATCCAGCTGGTCGCCTCCTGGCACAGTCCCGGCAAGGGGCGATCCAAGCGTGATCGCAGCCACCACGCGCTCTGGCCTCGCGCTCGCATAAGCCAGCGTGATGACGCCAGCCTGCGACATGCCGGCGATGGCAAAGCGCGACAGCGCGAGTGCATCTGCAAGCGCATCGATGTCATCGCATTCGCGGGCAAGGTCGGGCGGCGCCGTCGATTGGCCAAAGCCGCGACGATCCGGCATCACCAGACGGTGGTGCGCGCCAAGCGCCATGATTTGCGGAGCCCACACGCGGTGATCAAGGGTCCACCCATGAAGCAGGATCAGCGGCGGGCCGGCACCAGCCAGCGCAACATTCAGCGTGCCGCCCGCCACCCGGACGCGCGCATGGTCAACGCCCGGCTGCACCTGCTGTTCGGCCGGCATGCAATCGGCAATGCGGCTGTGCGCAGCCCTCACACGCCTTCCATCAAATGCGGACGCACATCATTATTGGGCCGGTGATCGCCTGCCAGCCAGCGCTTCAACTCGCTATGGGCATCCTTCAGCCGCATCGCGTTGATCTGGTCGGCATGCTCTGCATCGCAGGTGAATTCCACAATCATCCCATCGGGATCGACAACATAGACAGATCGGCAATAGCCATGTTCGAGGACATAGGTCTGCGGCTCTGTGATGCCGGCCGCGACGATCCTCCGCTCCAGCTCGGCCTGGGTTGCCGCGTCAACATTCAATGCAACATGGCGAAACGGACTGGGCGCGAGCTCTGGTCCGAATTCGGCCTGATCAGCTGGATCGGCAAATTGGAAAAATGCAAGCGCGCTGCCATCGGCCAGCCCGAAAAAGCAATGCGCATAGGTGCGTACCGCGCCAAACAGCTCTTCTTGTTCGCACCAGGTGGCGAGCAGCGGAAAGCCGAGCATATCCTCATAAAAGGCGCGCGTGTTTTCCAGATTTTTGACGACATAGGCCGTGTGATGCAGACGGCTGGGAAGTGAGTTTGCCATGACAGGTTCCTCCGCAATAAAACGTTCAACGCGGCGCGATCATCCGAACAGCTTGGTTGCGATCTCGGCCACATGCCGCCCCTGAAAGCGCGCGCCAGCCAGCTCGTTCGCGCTCGGCATGCGGCTGCCGTCGCTGCCTGCCAGCGTGGTCGCGCCATAGGGCGTGCCGCCGCTGATTTCGCCCATCTCGCTATTGCCGTCAAATGTATAAGGCAGGCCCACGATGATCATGCCGTGGTGTAGCAACGTGGTGTGGAACGATGTGATCGTCGTTTCCTGGCCGCCATGCTGGCTGGCTGTGGAGCAGAAGACACTGCCGATCTTGCCGACCAGCGCGCGGGCAAACCACAGCCCCCCGGTCTGATCGAGAAAATTGCGCATCTGGGCTGCCATATTGCCAAATCGCGTGGGCGTGCCAAAAATGATGGCATCATAACCGGCAAGCTCGTCCGGTGTTGCGAGCGGCGCCTGCTGGTCCAGCTTCAGTCCCGATGCGCGGGCAACGTCATCCGACACCAATTCGGGCACCCGTTTGACGTCGACCGCGCATCCCGCGACATCGCGTGCCCCCTCTGCGACGGCGGATGCCATGGCCTCTATATGGCCATAGCTGGAATAATAGAGAATGAGTATCCGTGCCACGCACCCTCCTCAAAACTTGTAGGTGGCTTCAATGCCGTAGCGCTGTGGCCGCGCCTTGAAGACGAAGCCGCCGGGGGAAAATTCGGCATTATATTTCTTGTCGAACAGATTTTCGGCAAAAGCCGTAAGGCTCCAGGCATCACCGGAGATGCCCAGCCGCGCATCCACCAGATCGACGGGATCGCGCACAGTGGTGTTGAACGGCTCCCACCAGGTCTTGCCAATCCGGCGGTAGTCGACCCGCACCAGGGCATCGAGGCCGGGCGACAGCTGCGGCGTGAACTGAGCCCCCAGATTATAGGTGTAGCGCGATATCAACGGCGCTTCGTTCCCGATCACGG
>CAZFYJ010000168.1:0-4883 GCA_964523215.1 uncultured Sphingomonadaceae bacterium
TGCTGAAAGCAGCGCATGCCCACAAGGGCGCCGCCTTTATCGAGATTTTCCAGAACTGCATTGTCTATAATGCCGATGTGTTTGCGGGCTTTACGGACAAGGCCAATGCCGCTGCGCACCAGCTATGGCTGACCGATGGAGAGCCGATGCTGTTTGATGGCGGCACGCGCGGCATTGCCATGGACATGGAGGCGCTGACGCTCAGCGTGGTCGATGTCGCGGATGGCGACTGGCAGGCCGCTGGCGTGATCCGCCACAATGTCACCAATCGGGCGATCGCGCACATGCTGGTGGAAATGCCCTTTGGCCCCTTTCCCATGGCGCTGGGCGTGATTTACGACGATCCGCGGCCGACCTTTGACGATGCGGTCCATGCGCAGAATGCAGCCGCCAGCGCTGGCAAGGTGGCCGATCTTCAGGCGCTGATTTCCAAGGGGCAGACCTGGACAGTCGCATGATGAGCGCGCGATGGACAATCTGACCCACAGTCTCGCCGGGGCCGTGCTGGGTCAGATGGGGCTCAAGCGCAAGACGGCGCTTGCCATGCCGACGCTGATCATTGCGGCGAACATTCCGGATATCGATGCCTTTGCCGTGTTGCTCGGCGGGCATGCGCATCTGGCCATCCGCCGCGGCATCACGCACGGGCCGATTGCCATCGCAGTACTGCCCCTCATCCTCACGGCCCTGATGCTGCTTTATGCGCGGCTGCGGCCCAATCCGGCCCGCCCGCCGGTGCACAGGGGCTGGCTGCTGGCGCTGGCCTATATCGGGACGCTCAGCCATCCCGCGCTCGATTGGCTGAACAGCTCTGGCATCCGCTTTCTGGAGCCATTCAGCAGCGCATGGTTTGCGGGCGACACGATCTTCATCATCGATATCTGGATTTGGGCGGCGCTGATCCTGTCGGTCTGGCTGTCAATCCGGCGCGAGCGGCGCGGGGCTGCGCACTGGCAGCGCCCGGCGTGGTTCGGCTTTGCGGCGATCTGCGCCTATATTGCCGCCAATGGCCTGATCACTGGCCGGGCCGAAAAAAGCTTTTATGCCGAGGTGCCCAAGGTGACGGGCGAGGAGCCGACTCTGGTGGTGGCCAATCCCGTGCCGGTGCAATTCTGGCGGCGCGAAATGCATTGGCGCAATGCCCGCTTTTATGGCGGAGGCTGGTATGGCCTGGGCGAGCCGACCACCATCGCGCCAAAGCCGCTGCGCCACAATATGGATGATGCGCGGCTGGTTGATCCGCTATGGGCCGATGCGGATGCGCGCGCCTATCTGTTCTGGTCGCGCATGCCCATGGTTTCGCTTGAGGATAAGGGGGGCGCGCCCATGCTGGTGCTGCGCGATCAGCGCTTTTCCAATCCGCTGGCGGGGGATCGCTTTACGGTTCGCATTCCCTATCGTCGCCCGCAACCACAGCCGCAGCCGCAGCCGCAGCCATAGCCATAGCTGCGCTGGCGCAGTCATGCGCCCGGAACGAACATGTGTTCTTTCAGGCTGACCCTAGCCCTTTTGGCGTATCAGGGTGTCGCGCGCCTGCGCCTAGTGAGAGCGGATGACATCGATCCTCTGGCTGCGGCAGGATTTGCGCCTGCACGATAATGCCGCGCTGGTGGCGGCAGCTGCCTCTGGCCCCGTCATCCCCGTTTATGTGCTCGATGATGCGGCGGCCGGCGAGAAAAAGCTGGGCGGTGCTGCGCGCTGGTGGCTGCACCATAGCCTTGCCCGGCTGGGCGAGGCGCTGGCTGCGCTGGGTGCGCCGTTGGTGCTGCGGCGGGGCGATGCCGTGTCGCATATCATCGCCATTGCCGAGCAGACTGGCGCGTCTGCGGTGCATGCGCATCATCATTATGAGCCATGGTGGGCGCTGGCACAGGCAGAGCTGGCCGCCCGCCTGCCGCTCCATCTCCACCACGGCAATCAACTGGCGCCACCGCCGGCGATTCTCACGGGAAGCGGCAGCCGCTACAAGGTGTTCACTCCCTGGTGGCGCGCGCTCCTGGCGCAGATGCCGCCGCCCCGGCCCGTGCCCGCGCCAGCGCAGCTGGCCAGTCTTTCGGGCATTGCGAGTGATGATCTGAACAGCTGGGGCCTGCTTCCCACCCGGCCGGACTGGTCCGCCGGCTTTGCCGATTGGCAACCCGGCGAGGCGGGGGCACGCGCCCGGCTGAAGGCGTTTCTGCCGCGGCTTGGCGCTTATGATGCGATGCGCAATCTGCCAGCGCAGGAAGGGTCGTCCCGGCTTTCCCCGCATCTGCAATTTGGCGAGATTTCGCCCGCCACGATCTGGCATCTTGCATCGCGTGAGGCAGGCGCGGGAGCCGAGCCATTTTTGCGTGAAATCGGCTGGCGCGATTATGCGACCAATTTGATCGATCAGATGCCCCACTATCCGGATCGCAATGGCAAGCCGCAATTCGATGCGCTGGCCTGGCGCGAGGGGCCAGAGGCAGAGGCCGACTTTGCTGCCTGGACGCGGGGGCAGACCGGCTATCCCATTGTCGATGCCGGGATGCGCCAGCTGTGGCAGACCGGCTGGATGCACAATCGGGTGCGCATGATTGCGGCAAGCTTTCTCGTCAAGCATCTGCTGATCGACTGGCGGCGCGGCGAGCGCTGGTTCTGGGATACGCTGCTGGATGCAAGCTATGCGGCCAATGCCTCAAACTGGCAATGGGTGGCGGGCACCGGCGTCGATGCGCCGCTGTTCAGCCGCATCATGGCGCCGCTCTCGCAATCGGAAAAATTCGATGCCAGCGGCTATATCCGCCATTTCGTGCCGGAACTGGCGGGCTTGAGCGAGCCCTATATCCACGATCCGGAGGAATTCGGCCAGCGCCCGCCGGGCTATGCGCGCAAGTTGATCGGCCATCGTGCAGCGCGGGAGCGCACGCTGGCGGCCTATGCGAAAACGCGCTAGCACATCCCCCTTGTCACATATGCACAATGGGGAGAGCGAGCGTGAAAAAGTGGATATTGGGCGCGCTGGCGGTGATTGCCCTCGCCGCAAGTGGGGCGGCTTTTCACTATCGCGACATCTTGCCGCTGCTCATCAATCTGCCCAAGGATCGCAACGTGCTGTTCTGGACGCAGGAGCAGCGCGATCTGGCCTTTCGCAATTTCGACAGGCTGGCGCCGCACCATGTGATCAGGGCAGGCGGGCGCGCGAAGACCTTGCCCAAGGGGCCGCCGCTCGATCCCAAGCTGGGCCTCGATACCTATATGGGGGCCGAGCGCGTGGCCGGCCTCATCATCCTGCACGCGGGAAAGGTGCGCTATGAGGCCTATGGGCTGGATTTCGATGCCAGCGGCACATGGACCAGCTTTTCAGTCGCCAAATCGATCACCTCGACCCTGGTTGGCGCGGCCGTAAAGGATGGCGCGATCAAGAGCCTCGACGATCCTGTCACCCGCTATATCCCGGATCTGCGCGGCTCGGCCTATGACGATGTTTCGGTCGAGCAGCTGCTGACGATGACATCGGGGGTGCGCTGGAACGAGGATTATGAAGACCCGAACAGCGATGTCGCCAAATTCAACAATCATGTCGCAACAAAGGGCATGGATGCCACCGTCAGCTATATGCGCACATTGCCCCGCGATGCGCCCGCAGGCACCAAATGGGTTTACAAGACGGGTGAAACGAACCTGATTGGCGTTCTTGTTTCCAGCGCGACGGGCAAGCAGCTGAGCCAGTATCTCAGCGAAAAAATCTGGGCGCCTTATGGCATGGAGGCGGATGCGGCGTGGATATTGGGCAGCACCGGCCACGAGATATCGGGCTGCTGCTTTTCAGCACGATTGCGGGATTTTGCCCGCTTTGGCCTGTTCATGCTGGATGGCGCTCAGGTTGATGGGGGCACGGCGCTGCCAGACGGCTGGATTGCAGCGGCGACCACCAAGCGCGCCGAGATCGGCCGGCCGGGCCGCGGCTATGGCTATCAATGGTGGACCTATGATGATGGCAGCTATGCTGCACAGGGCATTTTCGGCCAGGGCATCTTCATCGATCCGGTGCGCAAGCTGGTGATCGCCAGCAATGGCAACTGGCCGCGCGCGACCGACGCCAATGGGCAAGCCGCGCGCGAAGCGATGTATCGATCGGTTCAGGCCGCGATCGACGCGGAAACTGGGGCTATTCCAGCGCCGCAAAAATCGCCTTGATCCGGGGGTCTGTCGCCTCATCGCGGCCCACAGTCCACACGATGTTGCGGTCCGCATAGCCGCCATCATTGCCAAAGAAGACCAAGTGCACCTCGTCTGGCAGACTGCTGACCAGCCAACCGGATGGCATTGGCCCGCACGTTGTGTTTGCGATCTCGCCTTTCGTGACCAGCGTGCGCCGCGGCGGCGGCGGGCTCCGCGTGCCGGTCGCGGGGAAGGGACGGATCACACGCAGCAGCGACAGATGCGTGCGGCGGGGGCCATAAACCGCAATCCGCGGAATCTCAATCCGGGGCGGAGGCACGCGCTTCTTGTATGAATCGGGGCGCCTTTTCCAGCGTTCAAAGGCAGCGTTCGCAGCGCTGGGCGGGTCCGCAACGCGATACAGCGCGATGGCCAGGGCATTGTCAAACCAGCCGCTCTGCTCCAGCGCGGCCGCCTCTTTCTCGCGGATGGCCGCCTCTTTTTGTTCGCGGGCGAGCCGAGCCTGATAATCATTGGAGCTTTCGCCCGCGATCGGCGGCAGTGTCAGGGCGATCGTGCAGGCTGCCGCAGTGCCGGGGGATGCCAACGCCACGCCCAGCAGCACCAGCGCGAGACCTGTCTTCGATGCCATGTGCATTGCCCGTCTCCACGATGGCGGCATATGCTGCCCGTTCGCGGGATTAAACCTTTATTCGCGCCGTGCTGTCAAATCCTGCGATGCACAGCCGGGCAATTTC
>CAZFYJ010000169.1:0-4879 GCA_964523215.1 uncultured Sphingomonadaceae bacterium
AGGTGATGGTGATCCCGCGCTCCTGCTCCTGCTCCATCCAGTCCATGGTGGCGGCACCATCATGCACTTCGCCGATCTTGTACGACTTGCCGGTGTAATAGAGAATACGCTCGGTCGTCGTCGTCTTGCCGGCATCGATATGTGCCATGATGCCGATGTTGCGATATTTTTCCAGCGGATGGCCACGTGCCATAGTTTCATTCCTTCGCATTGCCGGGTGCAACCGGTTTGATGTGGGAGACTAAATAAATCTGTGCTTGCGCATGCGTGCAATCATGGTTTCTCGCAATGAATGGCGACCTCGGCTATCGACCCGTCGAAGAACCTGTCGACATCCTCGACGCGATCGAACATGGGTTCGCCCGAATCCCCCGGCGCGGCCGGCCGGATCGATGTGAACCCCGCATCCTTCAATTCAGCGCTCATCGCCGCATAATCCCACATCCACAGGTGGGCGGAGTTTCCGAGAGCGTCGCGGGCAGCGCCGGCCAGGCCGCGCGGCCGGCTCTCCTTGCCCAGATATGTGCTGCGCAAGAAGGCGTGGATCGCCTGCGGATCGCCTTTATCAGCCGCCGCAACATAGCTCCGCGCGCGCTCATGAATGTCCGGAACGATGAGGCGGAATATGCCCTTGGGTTTCAGCAGCGCAAACGAGTTGCGCAACGCCCGCCACATATCGGCCAGGCTCAGATGCTCCAGCACGTGCGACGCATAAAGACCCGAGACAGACCCGTCAGGAACACCCAGCCCTTTCAGAATGTCGCCATAGCGCACACCAGCTGGAAAGGGCTGTCCATTGCCCGATAGCCGCGCCATGAGGCCACCAAGCATTGGCAGGCGCTCCAGGCGCAAAGTCGGAGACGCGTCGAAGTTCATCCAGCCGTCCGGACACGACCAACCCGCGCCATATTGCACGAAAAGACGTTCCGGATGTGGCACAACAGTCCTTTCCGTTTACCAGCGATAATGCGAAAAGGCGCGGTTGGCCTCGGCCATGCGGTGCGTATCTTCGCGCTTCTTGACCGCGTTGCCGCGATTATTGGCCGCGTCCATCAGCTCGCCCGAAAGGCGGGCGGCCATGGTCGTTTCGCTGCGGTTGCGCGCAGCGGCGATCAGCCAGCGGATGGCCAGCGCCTGCGCACGCTCCGTCCGCACTTCGACCGGCACCTGATAGGTCGCACCGCCGACGCGACGGCTGCGCACTTCGATGTTCGGCTTCACATTGTTGAGGGCATCGTGAAACAGGCCGATCGGATCCTTCTTGGCCTTTGCTTCCATGGTTTCAAGCGCACCATAGACGATGGCTTCGGCCACCGATTTCTTGCCATCCAGCATCACGCTGTTCATGAATTTCGAGAGCACCACATCCCCGAATTTGGGATCCGGCAAAATGACCCGCTTTTCGGGACGACGACGACGTGCCATGACTTTATCTCCTTCCCGGCGAGCTTATTTCGGACGCTTCGCGCCATATTTGGAACGCGATTGCTTGCGATCCTTCACGCCCTGCGTATCGAGCACGCCGCGCAGCACATGATAGCGCACGCCCGGCAAATCGCGCACACGGCCGCCGCGAATCAGCACCACCGAGTGTTCCTGCAGATTGTGGCCCTCGCCCGGAATATAGCTGATCACTTCGCGCTGGTTGGTCAGGCGGATCTTGGCCACCTTGCGCAGCGCCGAGTTCGGCTTTTTCGGAGTCGTGGTATAGACGCGGGTGCAGACACCGCGCTTTTGCGGATTCTGCTCCATCGCGGGCACTTTGGATTTCGCCTTTTGCGGCTCCCGCCCTTTGCGGACGAGCTGATTGATCGTTGGCATGAAGCCCTTCACCTTTCAAAAGTTACTCTGGCTGCAGAACCAATTTGCCGGAATTGGGCCCGATGTCTGTGCAAAACAGGCGGACATAATTCCAAAAGACAATCGCGGCACAGGGCATATCATTCCCCGGCCGCTGCCTTGCAAATGCAGCTGCTGCAAACAGCGTTCAAGCATAAAGCTGCCCGAAAGGCGGCACCAGGGCCATCCTGCGGGCGCAGCGCCTATAGCCAGCGATCTGCATCCGGTCAAGCCAGTGCAACCAGGCTGGCCGCTGCTGAGTGTGCATGGCCGCAATTTTCTCTACCGTAGAGGTTGAATTGTGAGGGAAGTGCGCTAGAGCGTTGCCATGCTGAGCCAGAAAACCCGCTACACCATTCGCGCGCTGCAGCACCTCGCGCGCGAGCATGGCAAAGGCAGCATTCCGCTGGCAGACATTGCCGCGGCACAGAATATTCCGCCGAAATTTCTGACCGTGATCCTGTCTGAAATGAGCCGTGAGGGCCTTGTCCTTTCGCAGCGCGGCAAGGGGGGCGGCTATCAGCTCGCGCTGGCGCCTGTCGACATCAGCTATGGCGACATTGTCCGCCTGTCACGCGGATCGGTGGCGCTGGTGCCCTGCGCCAGCCGCTACGCGCACGAATATTGCAAGAATTGCCTGCCGGAAACGCAGTGCACGCTGCGCACGCTGATGCTGAAAGTGCGCGACGAGACCGCCGCCGTGCTCGATCGCATCACGCTCGCCGATGAAATCGCGATCACCGAGGACGCCTGATCGGCAGCATATCGGGCCGCAGCGCGGCGCGACCCAGCTGCGCAATGCAACCTGCGCTGTTCAGAATTTCCGGCTATACCGCACGGCCAGCCCGGCATCGTCCGGCATCTCGGAGATATGGCCGGGATCGGTGCGATAAAAGAGCATGCCCGAAATCTGCGCACCCCGGCCGAGCGTGAGCGCATAGAGCGCTTCCACATCGATTTCCTGCCCGCGTGGCGCTAGGTTCAGCGGTCGCGTGCCAAAGGTGGCGGCGAGCGTGCCATAATCATAATCGACAGGCAGGTTGAGGCGCACGCCGCCCGATGTCACCCGCAGCGGCTGGGCAACGCGCAGGGCGAACTGATCACGCGGGGAAAACAGCGCAGAGCGCCGCACATCAAAGGCCCAGCTCTGGGTGCGCATGATGTTGCCACGCACGATCTGGCCGCCTCTGTCCGCGCTGGTCCAGCCCTCGCGCCATTGCGCCACCAGGCTCCACCCCTTTGGCAGTGCAAGCTCTGCATTGGCATCGGCAAACAGGGTGCGCGCGCCAACATTGCCGAGCACTGGCCCAAGCCGCGCACCGAGGAAGGTCGCTTCTTCATTCAGCAGCTTCAGCCCCAGCCCGGCGCGCAGGCGGCCCATCTGCCGATCGATCGCCACGCCCGCCATCCCATAAGCAAAGCGTTCGGGCGGCAGCAGCGCGTTGCGCGCATCCCACGGATCGCGCGTGCGCACATCGCCCGCCTCTGCCTGCAGCGTCAGCCCTGTGCGCGCACCCAGAAGGCGGCGCAGCACGAGCCCGCCATCGGCAGATACGCCAAAGCCCTGGCTGTCCTGCGGGCTGTTCGCAATCAGGAATGCGGGTTCGTTGCGCGCCTCCAGCGATTGGGCAACGCCGCTGGCGCTGCGGCCAATTGCGATCCCGGCCCAGTTTTTCGGATCAATCCGGCGCAGGACGGAGCCTGCCAGCGCCCGGCTTTGCTCCCCTTCTTCGCGGGTAAAGGCCATGCTGCCATAGCGGGTGGCAAGCTGCCCGTCGCCGGATAGCGAGAGCGAGACCTGCGTCGTTTCGTTGCCACCGCCAATGCTGCGCCCGCTACCAAGCAGCGCCGGCGCCAGCCGCAGCGCGGGTGCCCGCTCTGCCAGGCCCGCCGCCAGATCGACATTATACGCCCGGCCATAGCCATCGAGGACAATCGCCTCTGCGCGCGCGCCACGCCCCTTGGCATCGCCCATTGGCCCGGAAAGCCCGCCAAGGATGCTGTTCAGCGGCACAGCGGTGGTGCTGCCGGCAAGCCCGGTCTGCCCCTGGGGCGAAAAGGCGCGGGTGATGTTCAATATGCCGCGCCCGTAGATTGCATCGGTGCCCGTCGCACCGGCATCGTCAGCCGTGTTCAGCAACAGATTGACGATCTGCCGCCCGGTGAGATTGGGAAAGGCCTGGGCCAGCAGCGCGACAGCCCCTGCAATCACCGGGGCTGAAAAGGATGTGCCGCTCTGCACGAAGACAAAGGTGCCCTCGGGGCGCACCTCGGTTTTCAGCACGCCATTTTCATAGACGCAGCACAGCCTGTCCCCCAGCGCGGCGAGATACCAGCTCGCCCCGATGCCTGTGCCCGCACGGTTCGCAAAATCGGAAATGGTGCGATCATCCTTGACCGAACCGGCAATGATCACGAGGCCAGACCCGGCCGCCTGCACATCGCGCGCAAAGGGATCAGGATTGTTGGGATCGATACCGGCTTCGGTGCTGTCGCCATCATTGCCAGCCGAAACGATGATGATGATGCCGGCATTTGCAGCGCGGGTGATCGCGGCGCGCAGGGTCGCACCTGCGGGCGATCCGCCAAGCGAGAGGTTGATCACCTTGGCCCCGGCCTGCACGGCGCGATCGACACCGGCGGCGATGTTGCGATCCGAAAACGAGCATTCGGCCTCGTCAGGGTTGGCCGAATTGGTGCACGAGCCGGGCGTATCAGCACGCAGTGCAAGCAGCGTCGCGCCAAAGGCAATGCCATGCGTCCCGCTGTCATTCTTCGCGCCGAGCAGCACCTGGGCCACATTGGTGCCGTGGCCATCATCATCACCAAGCCCGCGGCCGCCGATGGTGACATCGCCGGAAAGCGGGTGGATGCGCCCGGTAAACTCGTTGCCCGATGTGTCGAGCCCGCTGTCGATCACGGCCGCAAGCACGCCAGCCCCATTAAAGCCGCGCTCATAGGCCGTGAATGCCCCGTGATAGACGCCGGCTTCGGAACGACGATACTCAGCCGTGTTGAAATTGATGGGCGGCGGTGTCGG
>CAZFYJ010000170.1:0-2230 GCA_964523215.1 uncultured Sphingomonadaceae bacterium
TGATCGAAGGCAAGGCGATCCAGCTGCACCCGCTGGTCTGCACCGCCTTCAACGCGGATTTCGACGGCGACCAGATGGCCGTGCACGTCCCGCTGTCGCTGGAAGCGCAGCTGGAAGCGCGCGTGCTGATGATGTCGACCAACAACATCCTCAGCCCCGCCAACGGCAAGCCGATCATCGTCCCCTCGCAGGACATGGTCCTGGGGCTCTACTACCTCTCGATGGACCGCCAGGGCGAGCCGGGTGAAGGCATGGCCTTCGGCGATATGGCCGAAGTCCATCAGGCGCTCGAAGCCAAGGCGGTGACGCTGCACTCGAAGATCCAGGCCCGCGTGCCGCAGACCGACGAGCATGGCAACCAGTACCTCAAGCGGTTCGAAACCACCCCGGGCCGCATGCTGATCGGCGAATGCCTGCCCAAATCGCACACCGTGCCCTTCGACGTGGTCAACAAGCTGCTGACCAAGAAGGAAATTGGCGACGTGATCGATCAGGTCTATCGCCACACCGGGCAGAAGGACACCGTGTTGTTTGCCGATGCCATCATGGCGCTCGGCTTCCGCCACGCGTTCAAGGCGGGCATCAGCTTTGGCAAGGACGACATGGTGATTCCGGACGAAAAGGAAGCCATGGTCGAGGAAACGCGCACGCTGGTGAAGGATTTCGAAAGCCAGTATCAGGATGGCCTCATCACCCACCGCGAAAAATACAACAAGGTGATCGATGCCTGGTCGCAGTGCGGCGACAAGGTGGCGGCTGCCATGATGCGCGAAATTTCCTCGGTGAAGAAGGACAAGGCGGGCCGCGAGCTGCCCACCAATTCCATCTACATGATGTCGCATTCGGGCGCACGTGGTTCGCCGGCACAGATGAAGCAGCTGGCCGGCATGCGCGGCCTGATGGCCAAGCCATCGGGCGAGATCATCGAAACGCCGATCATTTCGAACTTCAAGGAAGGCCTGACCGTGCTGGAGTATTTCAACTCCACCCATGGTGCGCGCAAGGGCCTTGCCGATACGGCGCTCAAGACGGCGAACTCGGGCTATCTCACGCGCCGTCTCGTCGATGTCAGCCAGGATTGCGTTGTCGTCGAAGACGATTGCGGGACCGAGCGTGCGCTTGAAATGCGCGCGATCATCCAGGGCGGCTCCACCATCGCCTCGCTCGCCGAGCGCATTCTCGGGCGCACCACGGCCGAAGATGTGAAGGCGGGCAAGGATGGTGCGGTCATCTATCCAAAGGGCACGCTGCTCGATGAAGCGATGGTGGCGCATATCGAGGAGCTCGGAATCCAGTCGGTCAAGATCCGCTCGCCGCTGGTGTGCGAATCCAAAATGGGCGTGTGCGCAAAATGCTATGGACGTGATCTCGCCCGCGGCACACCGGTCAACATCGGCGAGGCCGTCGGCGTGATTGCCGCCCAGTCGATCGGGGAACCCGGCACACAGCTCACCATGCGCACCTTCCACATCGGCGGCGCAGCGCAGATCAACGAACAGTCGAGCCTTGAATCCGTGGCCGATGGCGTGATCGAATATCGCGATCTGCCGACCATTTTGGACAAGAACAAGCGCCGTCTGGCGCTGGCCCGCAACGGCGAGATCGCGCTGGTGGACAGCGAGGGCCGCGAGCGTGCTGTGCATCGCATTCCCTATGGGGCAACGCTGCTGGTCGACGATGGCAAGGCTGTGAAGAAGGGCGATCGCCTGGCCGAATGGGATCCGTTCACCATGCCGATGATCACCGAAAAGCCGGGCATCGTGAAATATCAGGATCTGATCGACAACAAGACGATTGCCGAGCAGGTGGACGAAGCAACCGGCATTGGCCAGCGCGTCGTCATCGAATATCGCGCAAGCGGCCGTTCGAAGGAGGATCTGCGTCCGCGGCTCACCTTGCTCGATGAAAGCAGCGGAGAGGCGGCGCGCTACATGCTTGGCATAGGCGCGATGCTCTCGGTCGAGGATGGGCAGGAAGTGCAGGCCGGTGACGTGCTGGCGCGTGTCAGCCGCGAGGCCGCAAAGACCCGCGACATCACGGGCGGTCTGCCGCGCGTGGCAGAGCTGTTCGAAGCGCGCAAGCCAAAGGACAATGCGATCATCGCCAAGGTCTCTGGCCGGGTCGAATTCCTGAAGGACTATAAGGCCAAGCGCAAGATCGCGATCCGCCCGGAAGATGGCGGCGAGCCGGTCGACTATCTGATCCCCAAATCCAAGGTGATCGATGTTCA
>CAZFYJ010000170.1:2240-4873 GCA_964523215.1 uncultured Sphingomonadaceae bacterium
GTGACGTTATCGTCGCCGGCTCGCTCGATCCGCATGACATTCTGGAAGCGATGGGCATCGAGCCGCTGGCCGAATATCTGGTTGCGGAAATTCAGGAAGTCTATCGCTTGCAGGGCGTGAAGATCAACGACAAGCACATTGAAACCATCGTGCGCCAGATGTTGCAGAAGGTTGAAATCACCGATGGCGGGGATACAACGCTGCTGGCTGGCGAGCAGGTCGATCTCGAAGAGATGCTCGATATCAACGCAAAGCTGCCCGATGGCAAAGCGCCGGCGCAGGGCAAGCCTGTGCTGCTCGGCATCACCAAGGCAAGCCTGCAGACGCGCAGCTTCATTTCGGCGGCGTCCTTCCAGGAAACGACCCGCGTGCTGACCGAAGCTTCGGTGCAGGGCAAGCGTGATACGCTGATGGGCCTCAAGGAAAATGTGATCGTCGGGCGTCTGATCCCGGCGGGCACGGGCTCTGCCATGAACCGCATCCGGGTGGCGGCAAACAGCCGCGATGCAGCGCTGCGCGCCTCGATGAGGGCGATGAACGAGGCCCAGCTGGTCGCGCCGAACAGCGCAGAAGAAGAGCATGCGGCCGAGCTGCGCCAGGGACCGGAAGCGGCGATTGGCGACGATCCGCTCGGCAAGGTGGTGGGCGAAGATTTCACCACTGACGATGTCGATGTGACCGAGGCCAGCGAATAAGCAGCGCACCTGCCCCTGCTGAGTGCCGGGGCAGCCATGCGATTGACATGTGCGGGAGTGGACGAGGGGCGGCATTGGCCCTCTTCCGCTCCCCTCATGCTGATTGCCCCCAACATCCCGCCGCTCCAACGTCTGAGGACGAGCCTTGAGGTTGCGCATGACATAAGGGCTGGCTAAAGGCAGAGCGCGGGTGCCCGGATGGTTCAGGCGCCATCAATATACTGGTCTTGAAATAGCATGATGCCCAAAGCCACATTGCCGCGCCTGATCACGCTGCGCCCCCTTGCCGCTGCCATTCTCGTTTCGGCAGGCGCGCTTGCCCTGTCTGGTTGTGCTCGCGATGGCGAGCTGGATCTGAGCTCCGGCGTTGGCATCACGACCACGCGCTCGCTGTGCCCTTCGGTTGCGGTGCCGGTGCACACCGGCGACATCACCATCTTCAATCCGCCAGCCAGCCGGGATGCGCGCGCCATTGATGTCGTTGCGACAATCACAAGGCTGCGCCCCAGCTGCAATGAAAGCGGGGAGCAGATTTACACCGAGGCGCAATTTGCGGTCGTCGCGACGCGCAGCGATGGCCGCGGCGCCCGCGATGTGACCTTGCCCTATTTTTCGACGATGGTGCAAGGCGGAACCGCTGTTGTGGCCAAGCAGGTGGGCGAAGTGGTGGTCCGCTTTGCGGATGGACAGACCCGCGCCGAAGCCAGTGGCTCTGCCAAGAGCTGGGTTTCGCGTGAGGCCGCCCAGCTGCCGGCCGATATTGTCGAGCGCATCACGCGCAAGCGCCGCGCCGGCGATGCCGATGCCGCGATCGACCCGCTGTCGCAGCCCGATGTGCGTGCCGCCGTCGCCCGCGCAAGCTTTGAACAGTTGATCGGCTTTCAGCTGACGCCGGAACAGCTGCAATATAACGTCACCCGATAAAGGGCGTCTCCATGGCCTTGTTCAAGCATTATGCCGCATCGGTGCATGCGGTGCTCGATGATATGCAATCCGAAGGGCTGCTGCCGGCAGGGCTTGCCCGCACAGCTGTTGCGGTCGAGCCGCCGCGCGATCCGGCGCATGGCTGCCTTGCCGTCAATGCCGCGATGGTGCTGGCCAAAGGGGCCGGCGTTGCGCCGCGCGCGCTTGCCGAAATGCTGCAGCCGCGGCTCTCCGCGCTGCCCGATGTGATCAGCGTCGAGATTGCCGGGCCGGGCTTTCTCAATCTGCGGCTGGCCGAGCGTGCCTGGCACCAGGAACTGCAGCGCATCGACATGCTGGCATCCGATTACGGGCGCAGCGACATCGGGGCGGGCATCACCGTGAATGTCGAATATGTGTCCGCCAACCCCACCGGCCCGATGCACATGGGGCATTGCCGCGGGGCCGTGGTGGGTGATGCGCTGGCCAATGTGCTGGCCTTTGCCGGGCACAAGGTGGTGCGCGAATATTATGTCAACGATGCCGGCGCGCAGGTCGATGTGCTCGCCCGTTCGGTGCATCTGCGCTATTGCGAGGCGCTGGGTCGCGCGATCGGCGAGATACCTGAAGGGCTCTATCCCGGCGAGTATCTCATCCCTGTCGGCAAGGCGCTGGCTGCCGACCATGGCGAGGCCTATGCCGATGCCCCGGAAAGCGCCTGGCTGCCGCTGTTCCGCCGCTCCGCCATCGATGCGATGATGGATCTCATCCGGGCGGATCTGGCGCTGCTCGGCATTCATCACGATCTCTTTTCATCAGAGGCCGAATTGCAGGCCGCGGGAAAGCCCGCCGAGGCAGAGGCCTGGCTGCGCGCCCGCGATCTGGTCTATGACGGCGTTCTCGAAGCGCCCAAGGGCGAAACCCCCGATGATTGGGAACCGTTGGAACTCCCGCTGTTCCGTTCCACCCGGTTTGGCGATGATCAGGATCGCCCGATCCGGAAATCGGACGGCAGCTGGACCTATTTCGGCGCCG
>CAZFYJ010000171.1:0-4856 GCA_964523215.1 uncultured Sphingomonadaceae bacterium
GTCATGTCGACATTGGCAAAGCGCAGCAAAGTCGCGATGTCTGCCAGCCAGGCACTCTGGTCAGGCGCCGCAATCCGGGCCAAATCAGCTGCCCCGTCACCATCTGCTCTGCCGCCATCTGCCTTTGCGGGGCCAAGCTGCGCGATCATGGCGGCCCCGTCCTTCGCCGGCAGCGCCAATGGCACCAGCGCGCCATCATCTGTGCGGACCATGGCCAGCATCGGCTGATCGGCATTGGCGAGCAGCCGTTCAAACAGGGTGGCCATGATCGGGGGCGCATCACTTTCGGTGCCGATCAATCGCGCCTCAAGCAGCAGCCGGCCCTCTTCCTGCATGAAGCGCAGGCGATAACGCGCCGCAAAGCGGATCATCCGGCCGCTGCGCATGCTGTTTTCAGACACCACCTCCAGCATCATCGGCTGATCAATCGGTGGCGCAAGGCGGATGGCCTCTGCAGTCTGGCCGGGCGTCGCAGCGACCGCGCCCACGCTTAACATGATCGCCGGCAAGGCCGGTGACAGCAGGCTTGCTGCAATCATGCGCCCACAGGCACCGGATGGGGCGGCGTGGCGGCGGGCTGCTCTGCTGCCGCCACCGTTCCCAGCCGGTGCACGGCGGCGACCAGCGTTGCCACAAGGACCGCGCCGACGGCCTGATGCAGCACCGCGAGCACGATGTGCATGTTGATGATCACGGTTGCGATCCCAAGCAGCACCTGGGTGCCGACGATTGCATGGATGGCAACTGACAGCGGCCGGCTGCCTGCCGCTTTCACCCGCCGTGCAAGCAGGATCGCGCAGATGACGACCACCCAGGCCCACCAGCGGTGGAGGAAGTGGGTGAGAAACGGATCGTTCATGGCCGCTGCCAGCACGCCCCCGGCCCATTCGACGCCATCGGGAAAGAACCGATCGTTCATCAGCGGCCAGCTGTTCGAAACATAGCCCGCATTCAGCCCGGCAACCCATGCGCCGAGCAGCAGCTGGATGGCGAGCACGGCAAGCATCAGCGCGCCAAAGCCGGTGAGCCGGGCTGGTGCGGCCGACGGATTGGCGGCCAGATGCTTCAGATCAAGCGCCGTCCACACCAGTCCGCCAAGAATGGTCAGGGCCGTCAGCAGATGGGCAGCGAGGCGAAAATGGCTCACATCCGTGCGGCTTTCGAGACCGGAGGCGACCATCCACCAGCCGATTGCGCCCTGAAAGCCGATCAGCGCGGCGATCGCCAGCAGGCGCAGCGTGTATCCGGCGGGAATGGCGCGGCGCAGCGCGAACCAGATGAGCGGCAGCACCATGGCCAGCCCAATCACGCGGCCCAGCTGGCGGTGCACCCATTCCCAGAAATAAATATACTGAAACTCCGCCATGCTCATGCCCTTGTTGATGAGCTGATATTCCGGAATCTGGCGATATTTCTCGAATTCGGCTTGCCACTGCGCGTCGTTCAGCGGGGGTATCACGCCGGATACCGGCTTCCATTCGGTGATCGAAAGGCCCGATTCGGTAAGCCGGGTGATGCCGCCGATCACGACAATGGCAAACACCAGCGCTGCCACGGTCCACAGCCAGCGCACCAGCTTTGCAGGCTCGCCGTCCGGCCACGCCGCAGCCGATCGATCGTGCATCATCACATCAGGTGACATCGGCTTGCTTTACTCCTTCTGTGTCATTTGCGCCTAAAGCTTTTTTTCGTAGATCGTATAGACCTTGTTCACGGTTGACACGATGGCGTCGGCAATCGCGACCATTCCCTGATTATCCTCCAATATCCAGCCGATTTCGCCGCGGCTTGCGCCATAACGCGCCACGGCATCGCGCCGGATATATTCGATCATCATGAAGGCCAGCTGGCTGGCAAGGCGGCTTGCCTGCAATTCCTTCACCACCCCCATCAGTGGCACCCGCATCGTGCGCACCTTGGGCGCGCGCAGCCACCAGAGCAGCCGCGCCCAGCCAAAGGGAAACAGGCTGCCACCCAGCGGCTTGAGCGCCTCGTTCAAATCCGGCAGCACGATCATGAAGGCAACCGGGCGGCCCTCCAGCTCGGCGATGCGGATCAGATCGGCATAGACCAGCGGCTTCAGCTTTTTGCCGACATGCGCGATTTCCGCAGCGGTCAGCGGCACAAAGCCCCAATTCTGGCTCCACGCATCGTTGAGGATGCCAAGGATGATCGCAGCCTCAGCATCGAACTGGCCCTTGTCGACCTGGCGGATGCGGATGCGCGACGATTTCTCTCCCGATGCCACGATGCGGTTCACAATCTCGGGAAAGCCGTCAACGATAGGCACCTCATAGGTCAGCAGCTGCTTTGCCGGGGCATAGCCCAGTGCCTCGGCCCAGGGGCCATAATCGGCCCGGTTGTGGCCCATCATCACTGTGGGCGGATGATCATGGCCGCGCGTGAGAAAGCCCGGCTCATCCCAGATCGAAAGCGATAGCGGGCCGAGCGCACGCACCATGCCTTCGCCTCGCAGCCAGCTTTCCGCGCTATGGATGAGCGCGTGGGCGACATCGGCATCCTCTGCCTCCATCAGCCCCCAGTTTCCGGTGCCTGGTCCCATGCCTTGCGCGGACGGCTGGGCCAGCGCCAGATCGTCGATATGGGCCGAAATGCGCCCGACAATGCTGCCTGCCCGCTCGGCCAGAAACAGCTGGGCGCGACCATGCTCGAACCAGGGGTTTTTCCCGGGCGTGATCAGCGCGTGCACCTCATTGCGCAGCGGCGGGACCCAGTTCGGATCGGTGGCATAGAGCCGATAGGGATAGTCAACGAACTGCCGGCGATCTGCGGCGTTCAGCACCGGGCGGATGACAATTCTGCTCATGGGCAATCAGGCCGTGCGGTTGCCCTGCATCAGGCGAAGCAACAGCGGCGTCAGCCCCGCATGGTTCGATGCGCGATAGGTTGCGTTGTCGGGCAGGGCATGCACCAGCGCCCGATGCGCCTTGCCCAAAGCGTGATAGGGCACGCTCGGCATCAGGTGGTGAAGCGCGTGATAGCGCAAGCCGACGGGCGCCCATAATGCCGGCAGCAGCGCGGGCGGCGGCACATTGACACTGTCCAGAAATTGCGCCGTCACGCTGATGGCATCGCCATCATTGTCCCACAGATGCGCCACCAGGGTGCGCACCTGATTGAGCACGAGCGCTGCCGAAACGATGGCCAGCGCCACCGCGAAAACCGGCAACGGAATGGCACCAGTGGCAACACCGGCAAGCACCGCGATGGCCCACAGGCTCGCGCCCGCCTCCATCATCAGCCAATCCCGCGCAAAGCGCCCTTCCGGCATAGAGCGGCGATAGGCCGGGTTGATCGCCAGCGTCGAAAGGCGTGCGACGGTCTCCCGCCGCACCCATGAGCTGACCAGCGACAGCGGGGAAAGCAGGCCAAAGCGGATCAGAAAGCCGATCGGCCCCAGGGCAGCCGCCAGCAGAAACAGGGGCAGGCTCCACGGCTTCATGCGGGCAAGCGGCAAATATTCGGGATCGTTCACCGTGCCATAGCGGGCCTTGCTGTGATGCTGGTTGTGCGTGCCTTCATACAGGAAGGACGGGATCAGCATCGGAATGCCGATCAGCAGGTTCCAGCCGGTGCGAAAGCCAGGCACGGCACCGGGCTTCAGATGGGTGATTTCATGAATGAAGCTGCTCGCCCGGTAGAGCGCCAGCACCGCGATCGCGCCGCTCAGCCAGCGAAGCCAAATTGGATCGAGCAGCAGCGCGCCCGCAAACGCCGCATAGCCCATCAGGGCAGATGCCAGAAAATCGGACCAGTAAATGGCGGGTGAGGGCGCTGCCAGTTCGCGGGCGATGCGCGCACCTTCACGGATGAGGCCCATATCTTCGGCCATGGCGGCAGCGCGCGCCGCAGGCACCTCGGCCACTGGCGGCCGCTCGGCATCGGCAAAGTAGGGGGAATGGGTGACAGTCACGCGAAAACATCCTGCTGATAAGCGCAAGGTTAGATAAGGGCTTGCCCATGGCGTGGCAATGGGGCGGTTTTTCGATGATTGGCCAGCGTGCCCGCCACAATCAGGCCATGATTCACGCGATCATTCCAGATCTGCTTGCCCGGCCCAGGGCCACCCGGCCCGATGCCACCGTCGCGCCGGGGCGCACGCGGGCACCGATTTTCCTTGGCGTGCATGCGGTAGCTTGGCACAAGGCGGCATGAGCGAACCGTCCCTCAAGCGCCAGATCGAAGGCCGCATCTGCATTCTCACGCTCCACCGGCCAGAGCGGATGAATGCCTTTACGCCCGCGATGAAGGACGAGCTGATTGCGGCGCTTGACGAAGCCGATGGCGACGACACTGTTCGTGCCATCATCCTCACCGGGGCGGGCCGCGCCTTTTGCGCCGGGGCCGATCTTGCCGCAGGCGGCGCAACATTTGATTATGCCGCGCGCGCGGACCGCGCCGGGGCGCCCGGCACCGGGCCGGAGCGGCCCGATGGCACGATTGACTATGCGCATCCCATGGTGCGCGATAATGGCGGCCTGCTCACGCTGCGCCTGTTTAATGCCAAAAAGCCGCTGATCGGCGCGATCAATGGTGCCGCCGTGGGCGTCGGGGCGACCATGACCCTGCCGCTCGATATGCGGATTGCCAGCAATGCGGCGCGCTTCGGTTTTGTCTTTGCCCGGCGGGGCATCGTGCCCGAAGCGGCTTCAAGCTGGTTTCTGCCCCGCCTCGTCGGCCTGCCCACCGCACTGGACTGGTGTTGTTCCGGGCGCGTGTTCGATGCAGCCGAGGCGCTGGAAAAAGGCCTGGTGCAGCAGATGTGCGCGCCCGATGCGCAGATGTACACAGAATTCGCGAAGGCAAATTAGAACACAGCAAACAGCGACCAGGAG
>CAZFYJ010000172.1:0-4853 GCA_964523215.1 uncultured Sphingomonadaceae bacterium
TGGCGTGGACAATTTCCTTGCCCAGCGTGCGGCCATAGGCTTCCACCGCGCTCAGCGTCGCATCGCTTGTCGCCAGCCCGCGAATCAGCTCGATCAGGCCCATCACCGGCACCGGATTGAAGAAATGCACGCCAATGAATCGGGCCGGGTCAGGCGCGGCCTGCGCCAGCCGGGTGATCGGGATGCTGCTGGTGTTGCTGGCAAGGATCGCGCCGGGTGCCAAATGGGTGCCCACGCTGGCAAAAATCGCCCGCTTGATCTCCTCGCGTTCGGTCGCCGCCTCGATCACCAGATCGCACGGGGCAAAGGCGGCATGATCGGCCACCGGCGTGATGCGGGCGAGCAACGCATCGGCGGCGTCCTGTGTCATCTTCGCCTTGTCCACCAGCCGGGCCAGCGCCTTGGCGATGCCGGCTTTGCCCGCTTCGGCCCGCGCCAGATCGACATCGGCAAGCCGCACATCGAGGCCCGCGCCCGCGCTCACCTGCGCAATGCCCGCGCCCATCTGGCCGGCACCAATCACCCCGATTGTCTGCATGATAGATTCCTGTAAGCTGAAGCTGCGTCGCCCATAGCGGCATTTGCGGGGAGAGACCAGATATGCGTTTTTGGGCCAGCCTGATTGCCGTGGCGCTGGGTGCCGGGCAGGTGGGCGCGCAGGCCGCCCCCCCGGCTCCACGTTCGCCTTCCCCTCCGCCCGCTCCGCCAGTGCCCTCTGCCGTCACGCCGCCCCTGGTCCCGGTCGAACAAAAGCCGCCCGTTCCAGGGCAGACCTTTGTCGTGGATGACTGGGTGGCGGCGTGCAACAACCGGCTGGGTTGCAGTGGCAGCAGCCTGATGCGCGAAAGCGAGCAGAGCGATGTGGACATGATCGCCGCCTTCACCATCAGCCCGCCGCCGGGGGCTGCGGTGCGGATGGAGCTGCTGGCCCCGGAACAGAGCGGCCCCGGCCCATTCCGGCTGGAGGCCAAGGGCGCGCTGGTGCACGAATTTGCCGATGGCCCAAGCTTGACAAAGGATTTTGCGCTCGATGCAAAGGGCCTGCGCGCCATGCTCGCGGCAGACGCCTTGCTGCTCACGGATGCAGCGGGCAAGACAATCGGCCAGGCGAGCCTCAAGGGTTTCAGGGATGCGCTGCTGCGCGCCCAGACCACCCAGCGCAGCGGCAAGGCCGATCTGCGCCAGATATCGACGCTCTCCATCTCCAAAGTGCCGCGCGCTGCACCCATGGAGCCGACCCCGCGCGAAGTGATCGGCCTGCGCAAGCGCGCCGGCTGCGAGCTTGAAAAGGGCGAATGGCAGGATCGCATCATTGCCCCGCTGGATCGCATCACCAGCCTCATCCTGTTATCATGCGGGGCGGGCGCTTATAATTACAGCTATGTGCCGTTTCTTGGCCGCATCGAAAATGGCCAGCGCCGCTTCTCCACGCCGATCTTTGATCTGTCGCCCGAATGGGGCGAACAGGGCGGGCCGCCGATGCTGGTCAATCCCAGTTGGGATGGCAATAATGCCACGCTTTCGCTGTTTGCGAAGGGGCGCGGCCTGGGCGATTGCGGCACCGAGCAGGCGTGGGTGTGGACCGGCGGGCGCTTCATGCTGTCGGCCATGAAGACGATGCCCGAATGTCGCGGATCAACGCTGTGGCTCAGCATTTTCGAGGCGGATGTGGCGATCACCCCCTAATCGCGCATGCGCGGACAGGCCCGGGCCGTGCCCGGACCTGCCGCATCGCGATCGAAACTGCGCTGGATCAGCGATAGAAGATATGGTTGTCGATCCGCGCCACCCGCGTCAGCCGCCAGCCGGGCGACACATGGGTTGCGTGGAAAAACAGCGCCTTGCCCACGGGCGATTCCCAGAGGCCGCTGTGCGCGATGCGCGCAATGGCCACGGCCTCGCGCCAATCCTGGCTCGCGGTGTTGATCGCGGGCATGCGGCCGCCGCGCACGAAGGAAAACTGGCTGCGCTGATAGACGACACCGCACAGGCTGGCCGGAAAGCGGCCCGATTTGGCACGGTTGATCACCACATGCGCCACGGCCAGCTGGCCATTAAGCGATTCGCCCTTGGATTCGAAATAGACGGCACCGGCCAGGCAGTGCAGCTCTTGGTCCAGCGCGGCAGGAGCCCCCATGTCGCGAACCTGCGCGGCCAGGCTTGCGGCGCGTTTTGGCTTTGCCGGGGCTTCGGTTGCAACCGGATCAGCCGGACGGATCGCCGCTGCGGGTGCAGCCTCGCGCGCGGCAGTGGCGGCGATTGCCGCCTTGGCAGCTTCAGCTTTCGCGGCGGCTTCGGCACGGGCTGCGGCAAGCGAATCATCGGCGGCCGGCGCGGTCTCGTCGAGCGTTTCGGCCACCACATCTTCTGCAATGATTTCAACGCCAGCGACACTCATCGGGGCCACGGCAAGTGCGCTGGTTTCTTCACCCGCACCAGAGCCGAAGGCGGCGCTGCTGCCGGAAAACATCAGGGCGCCAGCGGACGCCACAAAAGCCGCGGCAATCGCGGTCTTGGGAAGAGAGAATGACATTCGACCTGCAAAATATGCAGAAAATGCAGGAATGACGGCCTTATCTTATCTGTGCGGCCGCCAGCCGGCGATCTTCTGTCTGCGTGTTTGCCCTCATTCGATAACGAATGCTTCCGGATTGAAGCGACGTGCGGGAGGCGTGTCAGGGCAACCTTCGCGCTTGATGAACCGCGCATTAATTTTTGCAGTGCAACAAAGTCAAGTCGCGGCGAGCCATTCCACGGCGAAGCGTTCGGCATCTGCGATATCCAGTTCGACAATCCACAGATCGGGATCGGCGGCGCGGCGGCGGGCGAGATAGGCCTCCTGCGCGGCTGGGCCTTCGCTGCCTTGCGGCCCGCTCAACCGCCAGGCGCTGCGCCCGTCAGGATCGGTAAAGCGTTCCAGCAGCAGGGGATTTTGCCCGCGGTGCAGGCAGACCAGCCAGATCGCCCCGGCATCGCGATCGCCCTTTGCCAGGACAGTTGCAAAGCCGCCTTTGGCCTCTGCCGCGCGAATCAGGCCGCCAACCAGCACATGCGCGGGCAGCCGGCTCACGCGCGGCCGTGCACCGGGTTGCCGCCCCCGCTGCCGGGTTCGCTCTCTGCCCCGGCGCTGGCTCCGTCGCGTCCATAGCCGGGCAGGCTCGCCAGGGCAAAGCGCGAGCGCATGAATGTGCCGGTGCCGCGGGCCACCTCTTCGCCATTGCTGCCGATCAGGCGGGCATCGGCCACATAGACGCGCTTGCGCCCGCTCACCCACTGGCCAATCGCCGTCACCGGCCCTGCCTGCACCGGGCGGGTGAACAGCAGGTTGAACGCCGTCGTCAGCAGAAAGCGATCATTCACCAGGCTGTTGGCGGCATAAAAGGCGGCATCGTCCAGCATCTTGAAATAGCTGGTGCCATGCGCAGCGCCCGCGGCATGATAATGATCGGGCGTGATGTCGAAATCGATCTGGGCCATCCCGGCGCCCGTGATGCGCAGCTGCGAACGGAACATGCGGTTGATCGGCGCTGCCTGATAAAGCCGCTCCAGCGCGCGGAAATGCGCGTCCTGCCCCACGACGTCGGCGGGCAGGCGCGCGCTTCCCGCACGTTCAGCCGTCGTCACGCGGCATCACGCTGGCCGGGCGAGCCTGGCGCGCCGATCATGTCGCCCAGCAACAGGGTATAGAGCGCCTCGGTGGATTCGGCGCTGCGCAGCCGCCGCGCATGATCGGCATCGCGCAGATAGCGCGAGACGCGGGCCAGCGCCTTGAGATGCTCGGCCCCGGCATCGACGGGCGAGAGCATGACAAAGGCCAGATCGATGGGCGCGGCATCTGCGGCCTCAAAGTCGATCGGCTTGGCCAGCTGGAGAAACAGGCCGCGCACGCCGGACAGCCCCTCGATCCGGGCGTGGGGCAGGGCGACGCCATTGCCAAAGCCGGTGGAGCCGAGCCGTTCACGCTCGATCAGCCCTTCGGTCACCTCATCGGCATCAAGGCCAAGCGCCGTTGCGGCAATCTGCCCCGCCTTGGCGAGCAACGCCTTTTTATGCTCCACCACCAGCTTTGCGCGAACCGTGTTGGGATAGATCAAATCACTGAATTCGTTCATTTTTCCGCACAATCACGTTCATCTTGCACAGCGCCACAGCGCATCCGGCCTTGCCCGGTCCGCGCCTGTGACGTGTTTGCAAATCAAAGAATTGGAGGCGCGGATAGCGGCATATTGCAACAAAATCCAGCCCCCCGTTGAGCGCCCCGTTGAGGTGGCCCGATGCGCCCGCTATGAGGGGCCATGCCGGTTTCCGTTTCCGCCCGCCTTGCCGCGCCCGATCCCCGGCAAACCCGATCGGGCCGCCCATGTCGCCGCCCGCTCATCCTTGGCATCGAATCGAGCTGCGACGAAACGGCGGTGGCCCTCGTCGATGGCGGCCGCACCATCCATGCCCATGCCCTGGCGGGGCAGGAAGATGCACACCGCGCATATGGCGGTGTCGTGCCGGAAATTGCCGCGCGCGCCCACGCGGATATGCTCGTGCCCCTGGTGGCTCGCGCGTTCGACGAGAGCGGCTATGCGCTTTCGGATGTCGATGGCATTGCCGCAACGGCGGGGCCAGGGCTGATCGGCGGGGTGATGGTGGGGCTGGTGGCGGCCAAGGCACTGGCGCATGCGGCGGGCAAGCCGCTGATCGCGGTCAACCATCTGGAAGGACACGCGCTGTCCCCCCGTCTCGCCTGTGCCGATCTTGAATTTCCCTATCTGCTGCTGCTGGTCTCGGGCGGCCACAGCCAGATTCTGCGGGTGGAAGGCGTCGGCCGCTATCGCCGCATCGCCACCACCATCGATGATGCC
>CAZFYJ010000173.1:0-4813 GCA_964523215.1 uncultured Sphingomonadaceae bacterium
GCCCTGCCTGCCACCCAAGGGCAGAGCTTTGCCATTGCGCCGGACAATCCTGCCTTGGCCAACAGCCTGGAATTTGAAAGCTATGCCGCACGGCTGAGCGGCGCGCTGGCTGCCATTGGCTATCGCCAGGCCGCTGACCCAGGTTCGGCCGATCTTGTCGTCCGCATGAGCTATGAGGTTGATAAGGGCACCCAGAAATTGCGGCGAACAGCCGGATTTTACGATCCCTTCTGGGATCCGTGGCTCGGCTATGGGCGGGGATATTATTCGCCGCGCTTTCGGCGCAGTGCGCTTGCATTCCGCTATGGCCATTATGATCCGTGGCTGTGGGGCTATGGCCAGTTTGACAGCCTGGAACCTGTCACCGTCTATACCAGCGGGCTCGATGTGAAGATCGATCGCCGCGCCGATGGCAAGCGACTCTTCGAAGGGCGGGCAGAAGCGCGCAGCCGCGACAATGATCTGACCTATCTGGTCCCCAATTTGATCGACGCGATGTTCACCGGCTTTCCCGGCAATAATGGCGAAAAGGTCCGCATCACGGTGGCACCCAAAACCAAGGGGTGAGCGGCGCCTCTTGCGTCACATTTCAAGAACGCGGCGTATCCGATTGATATCACTATCTAGGTCGCGATCGCGGAGCCGCAAATCCTCAATCGTGCGAATGGCATGGATCACCGTGCTGTGATCGCGACCGCCGAATTTGCGGCCGATTTCGGGATATGAACGCGATGTCAGCGTTTTCGCCAGATACATTGCCACCTGGCGCGGCCGGGCAACCGAACGCACCCGGCGGGCGGATGCCATGTCTCCCCGCTCCAGCCGGTAATGCGCGCAAACGGCACGCTGAATATCATCAATGGTGATGCGCGCCTTGCTGCTGCGCACCATCTCCGCCAGCCGCAGCCGTGCCAGATCGAGATCGACCGGCATATCCGCAAGCGAGGCATAGCCAACCAGCTTGTTGAATGCGCCTTCCAGCTCGCGCACATTGCGGGTCACATTGGCGGCGAGAAAATCGAGCACATCATCGGGCACATGGACATCGTCCAGCGTCGCACGGCGCTGTTCCAAAATGGCGCGGCGCAGCGGTGCATCGGGCGCATCGATTTCGGCCACCAGCCCGCCCGACAAGCGTGACAGCAGCCGCTGATCGACGCCGTCAAACAGATGCGGTGCCCGATCCGCTGCGAGCACCAGCCGCTTTCCGTCGACCATCAGCGCATCCAGCGTCAGCAGCAGTTCTTCCTGCGTGCCGCCCTTGTTCATGATGAACTGGAGATCATCGACAAGCAGCATGTCCGCATTGCGCAGCCGGTCCTTGAACGACACCATGTCATGCCCGCGCACGGCGCTCACATAATCCGTCATGAAACGCTCGGCCGACATGTAGAGCACGGAAGCGCCGGGATGGGCGATGGCGAAATCATGCGCAATCGCCTGCATCAAATGCGTTTTGCCCTGCCCCGTTGTGGACTGGAGGAACAGCGGGCTGAACTGCGGTGCCTCTGCCGCCGCCATCCGCATGGCCGCGTTGCGCGCCAGGATGTTGGACTTGCCGACCACAAAATTGGCAAAATTCTGAACCCGGCCGCCACTGGTCCGCACGGGCAGCGCAACGCTGCCTCCCGTTGCGGGCGAATCATTGGCAGGCCGCGATGCTTTGGTGGCGATGGCGGCCGAAAATGCCGTCTGTGCCAGCGCCTGCGGCACCGGCACGATCCGAACAGTCTTCACATCCGGGTGCGCGGTGCGCAACGCCAGCGAAATCCGGTCGAGATAGCGCTCGGTGATCCAGTTGGCAGCAAAGGCGCTGGGCGAGTGGAGCGTCACGACGCCTGTGGGGGCGCAATAATCAAAAAAACTAAGCGGCCGGATCCAGTCCTCAAAGGCGCGCGGGCCGACGTCGCCGCGCAGCTGCAACGCCAGCAGCCGCCATGCCTCCGGGGAGACGGACGCAGACTGCGCAAGCGCGGGCTTCGCCTCAAAAACTGGCCCGTTGCGGCCCCGATTGCTCACGAAACTGCCATTCCCTTCAAGCCCCCCAATCAGCACGCACATCGCCTATCGACCAAGCAGAGGTTGGCCCATGAACATGGAGATGTCAGTGTGCCGCGCCGGTGATGCCCGAGCGCGAAACCGCACTATGCAAGAGTTGGGGACGCAATCAAGCGGCGGCCTGCAAAAAAACTGAAATATTTGCCATTGACAGCGCAGCCACGCGCAATTCCGCCGGGCCCCCAGACAACCGCCTGAAAAGATGAAATTTTATCCGGATTTCGACAATCGAAGCCCGCGAATCGCAGCATATCCGTCAGCCTGTGCAGCAACTTGCTGTGGCCGATTGTGACAATGATGAGAACAAATCCCGATCAGCCATCCGCGCTGCCGCCATGCCACCCGCTCCTGTGGGGGACGCATAGCGAATCGCGCCTGCGCACATGCCGAATCGGGGCCATGCGCGAATCAAAAAGGGCGTCGGCTTGCCACCGACGCCCCCCTCGCATCACATGCTGTCTCAGCTGATCGCAGCGACGTGCTTTGTCAGCCGGGAAAATTTGCGAGCAGCCGTATTCTTGTGCACCACGCCCGCCGACACGCCACGCGCCAGCTCGGGCTGCACGGCTGCCAGTGCCTCGCTTGCCGCGCCCTTGTCCTTCGCGGCCACCGCGGCTTCCACTTTCTTGATCAGGGTGCGGATGCGGCTCACGCGCATGCCGTTGATTTCGGCACGGCGGGCATTGCGGCGGATGCGCTTGCGGGCTTGCGGCGTGTTGGCCATAACTTCGTCTCGACTTTCCAGATTATCTTGGTGCAATGCGGGCAGGACACTGCACTGCCCGAAAACAGGCCGGGCGCTTAGCAATACGACCCCCTTAGGTCAAGCCCCGTGGTCAAGCCCCGTGGTCAAGCCCCGTGGTCAAGCCCCGTGGTCAAATCCTGCGCGCGCACGGACTGGCCACCTTGTCAGCGCTGGCACGCGCAGAAAAATGTGGAGCGACCACCCTGCACGATCCGGCGGATCGCTTTGCCGCAGCTGCAGAGCTCTCCCGCACGGCCATAGACCCGCCAGTCATTCGCAAAATAGCCGAGCCCGCCATCAGGTGCGCGGAAATCCCGCAAGGTGGAGCCCCCCGCATCGATTGCGGATGTCAGCACAGCCTTGATGGCCGAAACAAGCGCAGCGACCCGTGCCGCGCCAATGCCGCCCGCGCGGCGCTGCGGGCTGATCCCTGCCATGTGCAATGCCTCGCACACATAGATGTTGCCGAGGCCCGCCACCAGCCGCTGATCGAGCAGGGCAAGCTTGATTGGCGTTGCCTTGCCAGCAAGGGCGCAGCGCAGATAGGCCGCATCAAAAGCGTTCGAAAGCGGCTCTGGCCCGAGCGAACGAAAAGGCGCAAACATCACGTCTGGATCGCCCGCGACCAGATCAACCGAGCCGAAGCGCCGTGGATCGTTGAGCGTCACCTGCCCGCCGCGCTGCGTCCGGATGATCAGATGATCATGCAATCCGGGCGGTGCCGCACTGAAATGCCAGCGCCCGGACATGCCAAGATGAAAGATCATCGCATCGCCGCGGCTCGTGGACATGATGCCATATTTCGCCCGCCGCGAAAGCGAGGTGATCGTTGCACCGGTCAACCGCTGGCGCAGATCGGGGGGAAAGGGACGGCGCAAATCGGCACGGCGCACATCCACGGCGCTGATGATTGCGCCTTCGAGCACAGGGCGCAACCCTGCGATGGTGGTTTCAACTTCGGGAAGCTCGGGCATGGGCCTGCCCTAGAGCATGATGGTCCGGTGCAACAGGCGCTATTTCACCACGGTGAAATCATAAGGGATATAGAGAAAAATCTCTGTGTTGCTGACCTGTTGCCAGGCCACGGCCTCATCCAGACGACTGACGGTGACTGCATAATCCGGCCCGTACGCGGCAGCCGCATCCTTCGCGCCCGCCGCGATCCGGCGATAAATTTCCGGGCGATATTGTTCGGGGCGGATGATGGTGAGCGCCAGCGTGCCTTTCTGGCGGATCAGCGATCGGCCTGTGGCGGGCACGCTCTTTACAAAGCCATTGATGCGTTGCTGCGCATTGCCGATCGACCCTTGCAGCGGCGTCTTGATCTTGAGCCGAAGCGTCAGCTCCTGCCCGTCATCCTCATAAGCCGGGCTGGGTGCGCCATCCCCGTCTTCGTCATAATCCTCATCCTCGTCATCTTCATCGCGCGTGCCCGGTTTGCCCGCCAGCTGCGGAAACTGATCCTGCCAGTTGGCGCGCGTCACCTCAACAATTTCCAGCTCGCCTGTCACCAGGCTGAAGCCGCTTGTCTTGGCCTTGTCGATCGCGGCCAGCAGCATCGCCTGCACTTCGCGGCGCCGCATCGCTGCCTCCCGCGAATCAGAGAAAATCTCGATATTGCGCACGGCCGAATCTGCCTGACGCCGCAAGCCGATGACCGGCGGCTTTTGAAGCTGCGCCAGCTGCAGTGCCTGAACCTGCGAGAGAGATGAATCCCGGCGCATTGCCGTGACGATGATTTCACCGGCGCCACCGCCATCCTCATCCTGCGCTGTCAGCGGCGAGGCCAGCGGGGCAAGGAGCAGCGATCCTGCAGTCAGAGCGCACAGCGCCGCATGTCTTGTCAGCGTCATGCGCATCCCCCGTCTTCAGCGTGGCATGATCGTGTAGCGATAGGGCACATAGAGAAACACCTCCGATGCGCTGATCTGCGACCAGGCCACCGATCCATCGATCCCGGTCAGCTGCACGGCATAATCCGGCCCGAAGACGGCTGCCTGCTTGCGCGCA
>CAZFYJ010000174.1:0-4700 GCA_964523215.1 uncultured Sphingomonadaceae bacterium
CCGCCGCCGGAGGTCGGGCCCTATGTGCTGCCCGGCAACAATTATCATGTCTATGATATTCCCCTGTTCTGGGAGGCGGTCGTGCGCGATGCGGGCGCCCGCGCCACGGCCTATGCAGCCGCGCGGGGGCGGCGCATCTGAATGCGCACGTCGGCGCCGTCTGCGCTTATCACCGCAGATATCGGACGATTCAGGGCAGCGCTGCCGCAAGGGGGGCGTCTGCTCGGTCTGGACAGCGGCACGAAGCGCATTGGCGTTGCGACCTGCGATGCAGGCTGGCACTTTGCCAACGCCGCGGCCACTCTCCCGCGCGACAAGATGGCGCAGGTGATCGCAGCGCTGCGCACCCATGTCGAGCAGAATGGGCTCGTCGGCATCGTGCTGGGGCTGCCGCGCAACATGGATGGGAGCGAAGGCCCGCGGGCACAGGCAGCGCGCAGTTTTGCCCGCAATCTCGCCCCGCTTGGCCTGCCGATCCTGCTGTGGGATGAGCGCTGGAGCACAGCGGCTGTGGAGCGGCAGATGATTGCGGCCGATCTCAGCCGTGCCAAGCGCGCCGAGCGGATCGACAGCGCCGCTGCGGCCTATATCCTGCAAGGCGCGATCGATGCGCTTGCGGGAATGCACAAAGCGGACTAGTGCCCCTGCTTTAATGACAGCTCAAGCCAACCCGATTGCCGATGCATTCCCCCCGGGTGCGCAGGCCTTTCCCCATCGCCATTTGCTTGGCATTTCCGGGCTGAAGCCCTGGGAAATCCTTTACATATTGGAAGAAAGCAAGCACTGGATCGCGCTGAACCGTGCAGACGCGCGAAAGCATGACGAGCGGCTGCGCGGGCTGACGATCATCAACGCATTTTTCGAAAACAGCACGCGCACCCTGCTTTCGTTCGAGATTGCAGGCAAGCGGCTGGGCGCAGATGTGGTGAACATGCATGCCGCCCAATCGAGCGTGAAGAAGGGCGAAACGCTGATCGACACGGCCAAGACGCTGAATGCCATGCGCGCTGATGCCATCGTGATCCGCCATGCCGCATCGGGCGCCGTGCAGCTGATCGCAGACAAGGTCGATTGTCCGGTGATCAATGCCGGCGACGGCATGCACGAACACCCCACCCAGGCGCTGCTCGATGCGCTGACGATCATCGATCGCAAGGGCGCGGTCAGCGGTCTTGTCGTCACCATCATCGGCGATGTGCTGCACAGCCGGGTCGCGCGCTCCAACATGCTGTGCCTGCTGGCACTGGGGGCTGAAGTGCGTGTCTGCGCACCGCCGACGCTGCTGCCCAACGGTCTGGAAACGCTGGGTGTTTCAGTGTTTTTCGATCTGGATGAGGCACTGGCCGGGGCCGATGTGGCAATGGCCCTGCGGCTCCAGAATGAGCGGATGAACGGCGGCTTCATTGCCTCTGCGCGCGAATATCGGGCGCTCTATGGCTTGACGAGCGCACGGCTGGCCGCAGGCAAGCCCGATCTGCTGATCATGCATCCCGGGCCGATGAACCGCGGCATCGAAATCGATTCGGCAGTCGCGGACGATCCGGTGCGCTCCACCATCACGCAGCAAGTTGAGATGGGTGTGGCCGTTCGCATGGCCTGTCTCGATATTCTGACAAGGCGGCCCCGCAAAATGGACGGCTGGGCATGAGCCGCGCCCAGGATATCCGGCTTGTCAATGCCCGCCTGGCCGATGGCAGCATTGCAGATATCACCGTTCACGATTCGATATTCAGTGATAAGAGTATTCCTCATATTATTGATAATATAGATGCAAAAGGCATGTTGCTGCTGCCCGGGATTGTCGATCTCGGCGTCTTCGCAATCGATAAGCCGGCCTTTCGCTTTGGCGGGATAACGCGTTGCGCGCTGATGCCCGATCAAAGCCCGGTGCTGGACGATCCAGCGCTGGTCGAGCGTGCAGCCAAAAGCGGCAAGCCCGATTTGTGGGTGCACCCGCTTGCTGCGGCGTCACGCGCGCTTGCCGGGCAGGAGATCGCCGAAATTGGCCTGATGCAGCAGGCGGGCGCACGGGCAGTTGCGACCGGACGCAGCCAGATCGCAGACAGCGCATTGATGCTGCAACTGTTGCGTTATGCGCGCGCGCTCGACCTTTGCGTGATCAGCCACGCAGAAGATATGAGCCTGGCCCGCGATGCCGTGGCCACCGATACGCCGATGGCGATGCTGATGGGGCTGCGCGCGGCACCCGCGGCATGCGAGGCCATGGCGATTGCGCGCGATCTTGCGCTGGTGGAAATTTCTGGCGCACGGCTGCATTTTCGCCAGGTGACGACGGCAAAGGGGTTCGAGCTGGTGCGCGCGGCCAAACGTGCCGGGCTGCCTGTCAGCTGCGGGATCACGCCCGCCCATCTCCTGCTCAACGACATTGCACTGGGAGAATATCGCAGCTTTTCAAGGCTTTCACCGCCATTGCGCAGCGAAGATGATCGTCTGGCGGCGCTGGAAGCCCTCGCCGATGGGACCATCGATGTGCTGTGTTCGGGCCATGATCCGCGAGGCCCAGAAGGCAAAAGGCTGCCATTTGCGGACGCGGAACCCGGAATGGCCGGCGCGGAAACGCTGCTCGCGCTGGCGCTCAATCTGTGGCGCGATGGGCAGATCACGCTGGAGCGGCTATCGGCTCTGCTTTCGCACAATCCGGCCCAGATCCTGGGGCTGAAAACCGTCGGCACGCTCGCGCCCGGCTTTGAGGCCGACATGATCCTGGTCGATCCCGATGCGCCATGGCAGGTCAGCAGCGAAAAAATGGCCGCACGTGCGGGCAACACGCCCTTTGACGGACTGCCCGTGCAAGGGCGCGTCCTGCGCATGTGGAAGGGCGGCCAGGACATCGCCTGACCGCCCGTCGCACATTCAAACCCTGAGGATCAGCGTGACGCGACGCGAACCGGCTTTGCGGCGGGGCGCGCCTTCGGCTTGGCTGCCGCCGTGCGCATCTGGCCACTCGCCGGGGCCGAGACCCAGCGTACATTTTCGGCGCGGTTCATCTGGCGCACAAAGCAGCTGCCGCCACCAGCCTTCACCGCATTGCACAGCGAAATCGCATCCTTCTGGCTGGCAAGGCCGCTGGCAGACAGCCGCACGAGGCTGCGCCCCTTGAGCTGGACCACACTGCCTTTTGCTGTGAAGCCTTTAAGCGCGTTGTGTTTCTTGCCCAGCATGGACCATTTGCCCTGCGCCACGGAGAGCGAATCATAGGCGCCAAGCTGAACAACCCAGTTGCTGTTGCCCATATTGGCCACACGGACCGGACCGGCAGCACGCGGCGCGGGCTTTGCAGCCGCTTTTGGCGCAACCGCGCGCGGGGCGGCAACTGGCGCCACCGCCGCCGGAGCCGATTTGTAGCTCGAGAGCTCGGCCGTGATCAGCGGCGCCGTGCTTGCGGGCTGCGCCAGCGGTGTTTCCGAAAAGGATGGCGCAACCGCCACGCTCTGAATGGCAGGCGCAGGGGCCGGAGCTTCGACCGCGGCGACGGGCGCGGGCGCAGGCGCTGCCGTATCTGCAGCTTGGGCCAGTGCGTCTTCCGCCGCGTCCGCCCGATCGGCCGGATCGGCGCTCGCCACCGCGAGCTCACCGGAAACCGCGCTGTTCAGCGCAAGGCGGGCGGGCTGGCCAGCATCGCTTGCCGCCGGCGACGTGCCAAGCAGCGATGCCACGCGCTGCTGCGGGGTCGCAGAGGTTGCCAGCGCAGACCATTGTGCCATGCGCGCCTCGAGATTGGCAGGGTTCATATCCTGGGCGGCGATAATTTTCGCTTCGAGCCAACGCCCCGCAAGCGCATAAGCAAATGCCAGATTCTGGCGCGTGCGGGCCGTCGCATCAGGCTGGCGAACTGCCATGTCCAGCACCTGCAGCCCGGTATCGAGATCACCGGCAAGCGCGAGAGCCAGCCCGTAATCGCTCGCATTCATGCTGTCGCGATGATTGCCGAGAACTTCGATGGCCTGTGCATTTTTGCCATTGGCCAGCAGGGCCAGCACCATGCCGATCGCAGCCCGGCCATTGTCATTGTCGAGCGCGAGCGCATCGGCAAAGCTGGTTTCGGCCGAGAGGAAGCGACCATTGGCAAGATAGGCCTGGCCCAGGGTCACGCGGTGTGCGGCATTGTTGGGATCGGCGGCAACGGCTGCTTCGGCCAGCGTCACGCTCTTTTCGATCTGTCCTTTGGAAAGGGCTTTTGCCGCCTTTTCAGACGACCTCTCGGCCGCTTTGCTGCCCGACGCATTGCCGATGCGCCCCAGATCAAGCCCGGCGCAACCAGCCAGCGCAGTGGACATCGCAACGACCGCCGCCATGCGCGCAAACTGCTGCGTCGTCGGCCGGAAAGACTGATGCTTCTTCATATCTGATATCCTCACTAACCAGCTGGTTATATTGCGAAAAATACTCATTTCAGGCCTGCTTTCGCTTGCGCTGCCAACTGCTCCAGCCCGGGCAACCCTTCGAGCAGTCGGTCAAGCGCTTCGGTCAGCATGTTTTGCGCCGAAACATTTTGCAGCGCCGAGGCCAGCCGCAGCTTCATGTGACGCTCCGGGTCGATCCGCAGCGTAAACGCATAGCGCCCATTGGCACCGGCGCGCTGACGCCGGGCTGCACGCGGCGGTGCGACGGCGGCAACGGCGCGCGCCAGCTTGTCCTGCTGGTGCACGACTTCGGGGATCGCAGGCTGCACCGCGGGT
>CAZFYJ010000175.1:0-4639 GCA_964523215.1 uncultured Sphingomonadaceae bacterium
GCCCCACAGGCCCGGGCGCAGGCCCAAGTTCAGGCCCGCATCATCGCTGGCGCACGCATTCAAATCAGGGGCAGTGGCCAGGCGAGCAGCATCGGCATGGGCCAGGCCCCGCATCAGCCTCGGGCGGGGATCAACCCGCGCCGCGACGGTGGCCGCACCGCCGATTTTGAATGAGAATCAGCGTTCGAGCACCCAGCTGGTCTGCAATCGGATCGCCGCATTGGGCACGCCCACCTGCGCCTCGTTGAAGCGGACCTTTTCGCCCGGGGGCAGCGTGCGCCGGGGCGGCTTGATCACCCAGCTGTACACCACGGTGCCCTGCGCATTGAGCAGCTCGGCCAGCATCGGCGGGATGGTCTGCGTCCGGTCGGTCGGGTTGATGATGGTGCCGCTGGCGGCAAAATAATTCGTATCATCGGCCAGCTTGCGGAAATCCTGCGGCATATCGAGTTCAATTTCCAGATCCGGCTGCACCGCGGCCTGCTGTGGCAGCAGGCGCGAAGCCCAGGCCGGCACGCCGAAATACCACAAGGCAGCGCCGCCCGCGCTGATCAGCAGCGCTGCCGATACCGCAAGCGCAGTCCACATCCGCGCAGGATTGCGCCTGGGGCGAAAAGGCGCCGGGCCAATGTCCGGCACGGGATCAGGCACGGCAGCACCCGCCTCCCCCACGCCGGGCAGATCGGGCGCGCGCGCCGCGACAGAATGCGGCGGGGCAGCGTGCCCTGGCTCGGTCGTTGCATCATGCCAGCGCTCAATCAAAGGCGCGGATGGCGGAGCGGGCGGCAGGGCGGGCTCGGGCGCAGCCACCGATGCTTCCGGCACGGGCACAGGATCAACGGGAGGTGGAGCAAGCGGGGCTGGGGCGGGCGCGACCGGAGCCGGAGCAACGGGCGCAACAGCAGGCTCCTGAAACCAGCTATGCTTGCAGGCCGCACAGCGCACCTGACGGCCATTGGGGCCAATCGCGCTATCGGGCACCACATAGCGCGTGTTGCAGGCAGGGCAGCTCAGGATCATGGCGCCATCCTAAACACTGCGCCGCCCGGATTGGCAAGCGAACAATGCCCGGCCCCGGCTTGCCGCTGTGGCACGCCGCATCAGCCTGTTGCAAAGCTGCACGCACTGGCCCTGATGCCCAATCAACGCTTTACCCGGCGGGGCTGCTCGTGCCAAAGGCGCATCATGGAGCAAAGGCCACGCCCATTGCCGCGCCCGGCGGCGGAATCCGTGCCGCATGGCGGGCCGGGCACGGCGGCTGGCGCAGGCAGTGGCCCCGGTAGTGTCCCCGGCAGTGGCATGGTGCAGTTCCACAATGTCGGGCTGCGCTATGGCACGGGGGCGGAAACGCTTTCCGATTTGAGCTTCACGCTCCAGAAATCGGGCTTTTATTTCCTCACCGGGCCATCGGGTGCAGGCAAGACCAGCCTGCTGCGCCTGCTCTATCTGGCGCTGCGGCCCACCCGTGGCGGTGTCACGCTGTTTGGCGAGGATGTGGTGCTGATGGATCGCGCCCGCCTGCCCGGCTTTCGGCGGCGCATTGGCGTGGTGTTTCAGGATTTCCAGCTGGTGCCGCATCTCAATGTGTTTGATAATGTGGCCCTGCCGCTGCGGGTGGCGGGCGTTGCCGAACGCGATCTGTTCACCCCGGTGCGCGACATGCTGGCCTGGGTTGGCCTTGGCGATCATGGCGAGGCCTTTCCTGCCACGCTTTCCGGCGGAGAGCAGCAGCGCGTGGCGATTGCCCGTGCTGTCATCTGCCGGCCCGAACTGCTGGTGGCGGACGAGCCGACCGGCAATGTCGATCCGGACATGGCGGTGCGGCTGCTCGGGCTGTTCGAGGCGCTCAACAAGCTGGGCACAACCGTGGTGGTTGCCACGCACGATGTCCATCTGATGAGCCGGGTGCAGGGATCGCAGATGCTGCGGCTGGTGAAGGGCCGCCTTTCGGACCCCACAGGCGCGCTGCGCTTTCCCCCGCGCGCAGCCGAGATCGGCTGAGCCATGGCGATTCCGATTGGCCTCAGGACAGCGCAGGAAAGCCGATTTCTGCCGGAAGGGCGGCGCACCGGGCCAATGCCCTGGGTGATTGCGGTGATGATGTTTCTGACGGTGCTGGCGGCGGCGGCGGCGCTTGCCATGTTTCGCTCTGCCAGCAACATCGGATCGCAGCTGGCGGACCGGGCGACCGTGCAGATTGCGGAAGGCAACCCTGAACGCCGGGCCGATCTGGTGCGCCAGGTGCGCCGTGCGCTCGACAATCAACCTTTTGTGGAGCGGGTCCGCCCGGTCGACGAAGTGGAGCTGCGCCGCATGATGCAGCAATGGATCGGCCAGGACGGGCTTGATGCCGATCTGCCGATCCCGGCGCTGATCGATGTGGATCTGGTGCCGCAGGCACGCCAGCGCGATGCATTGCGGCGGCTTGAAACGGCCGTGCGCGGCGTGACGCCGCAGGCGCGGGTGGAGCCGCATGCCGGCTGGCTCGGCCCGGTTGCACGGCTGATCCGCTATCTGGGCTTCATTGCCGCAGGCATTGTCACGCTGATGCTGCTGTCGATGGCGGCGATCCTCTCGCTCAGCGCGCGCGCCTTTGCCAATACGCACGCGCAAACGCTCGATCTGCTCCATCTGGTGGGGGCCACCGATGCGCAGATCGTCCGCCTGTTCCAGCGGCGGCTGGCGCTTGATGCGGCCTTTGGCGGCGCGATCGGCTTTGTCGGCGGGGCGGTGGTGCTGCTGGGTGCTGCCCTGCTGCTGCGCGATGTGGAAGGCCCGCTCTTTGCCGTGGGTCTCGGCTGGCAGGCGCTGCTCCTGTTTCTGCTGCCGCTGATCGGGGTTCTGCTGGCGCTGGTGGCGGCGCGCTTCACCATCCGCCGCCAGCTGGAGAAGCGGCCGTGATCCGCCGCATCCTGGCCAGCGTGCTGCTGGCGTGGCTGCTGGGCTTCATCTGGTTTGCGCTGCTGCTGCCGCGCCCTGCGGCAGACAGCCGCACCGATGCCATTGTCGTGCTGACCGGGGGGCCGGGGCGGATCGACCGCGGGCTCGACCTGATGGAGCGCAAGCTGGCCCAGCGCATGCTGATTTCAGGGGTGGACCGCAATGTGCGCCCTTATGAGCTGGCACAGGAATATCGCCGTTCGCGCCGCCTGTTCGATTGCTGCATTGCGCTCGGCTTCGAGGCCGTGGACACACGCTCGAACGCGCTGGAGGTCGCCCGCTGGGTCTCGCGCCGCAACTATAAGAGCATCCGGCTGATCACCACCGACTGGCACATGCGCCGCGCCCGTGCAGAGCTGGCCCGCGCGCTCGATGGCCAGGTGACGATCATTGCCGATGCCGTGCCGAGCCAGCCAAGCTTTGTGACCCTGCTGCTTGAATATCACAAATTCATGTTGCGCAGCGGCAGCGCGCTGATCGGGATTTGAGGCGCCCCCCGATGCTGCTGTTGCGCACTGTGCTGCATGCCCTGGCCTTTTACCTGGGATCGACGCTGCTGGTGCTCGCCGCGTTGCTGGCGCTTGCGCTGCCGGGGCGCACGGTGGAGCGGCTGGCCAAGCTGTGGGGCCATTATCACCGCGCCTGCGCCCGGCTGTTCCTTGGCCAGCAGGTGATGGTCGAGGGGCAATGGCCGGATGATGCGGCCTTTTACGTGTTCAAGCATGAATCGATGTTCGAGGCCATCGATACGCTGGTGCTGTTTCATCGCCCGGTGGTGATTGCCAAGGCAGAGCTGCTGCGCATCCCGGTGTGGGGCTGGATTGCGGCACGCCAGGGGCTGGTGGGCATTGCGCGCGAGGCGGGCCCATCGGCGCTGAAGCGGGTGATGGCAAGCGCACGCAAGGCGATGGCGCAGGGGCGGCCCTTGTGCTTCTTTCCGGAAGGGACGCGTGTGCCGCATGGCGAACGGCCCGCGCTGAAGGCGGGGTTTTTCGCGCTCTACAAGCTGATGAACGTGCCCGTAATCCCGGTCGCGGTGGACAGCGGGCGGCTGTATCCGCGCGGACATATGCGGCGCAGCGGAATGATCCGCTATCGCATCGGGGCCCCCATCCCGCCCGGCCTGCCGCGGGCCGAGGCCGAGGCACAGGTGCACGCCGCCATCAACGCGCTGAACAGCGGTGCAAGCGAGGCCGTGAACCCGTAACAGGGCGTTCGAGGCTTGAGGCTTGAGGCCTAATGCTTGCGGCCGAAATCCGGGGCGGCATCATCCTGCCCCTCGGCAATGATCGACTGGCGCACATCGCGGGTGCGGCTGAACAGGCTGTGCAGCGCCTCTCCATCGCCCCAGCGGATCGCGCGCTGCAGCGCCGTGAGATCCTCTGAAAAGCGCTGCAGCATTTCGAGCACGGCATCCTTGTTGGCAAGGAACACGTCGCGCCACATCACCGGATCAGAGGCGGCAATGCGGGTGAAATCGCGAAAGCCGCCCGCTGAATATTTGATCACCTCGCTGCGCGTCACATGTTCCAGATCGGATGCTGTGCCGACAATCGTATAGGCAATCAGGTGCGGCAAATGGCTGGTCACGGCAAGCACGCGATCATGATGCGCCACATCCATGATCTCCACCTCGGCACCCAGCCATAGGTCGACCCCGACCGCACCAGCGTCAGCACCGGAAGGTTGGGGACGGCCT
>CAZFYJ010000176.1:0-4606 GCA_964523215.1 uncultured Sphingomonadaceae bacterium
ACATCCGCACGGCCAAACTGGCGCAGCTCGTCTCCTGCAAAGCTGACATTGCATTTCGGCACGGCGATCAAGGCCTTGGCAAGCGCCTTGATCAGCAGATCGTTGACTGAAAGCTTCACGCCCTGCCCCTCCAGCGCAGCGTTCAGCTCGGCGCGCAGCTTGAGCAGCGCATCGAGCCGCACGTCGAGCGTGAGATAGATATGCGGAATGGTCTGCTTGGCCTCGGTCAGTCGGCGGGCAATCGTCTTGCGCACATTGTTCAGCTTGTGCGCTTCATAGGGAATGCCAAAATCGGGAACGGGCGTTGCAGCCGCCGCCGGGGCCGCGACAGCCGCCGCTGCCTGTGGCGCAGCGGTGGGGCTGGGTGCCGCCGGGGCTGGCACAGCAGTCCGGGCCGCGCCATCGCCTGCGGCCTCGATATCGGCGCGCACGATGCGCCCCGCCGGGCCACTGCCGGCAATGCTGGCCAGGTTCACGCCCTTTTCCGCGGCGATCCGCCGGGCAAGCGGGCTGGCCTTGATCCGGTCGCCCGATGCGGCTGCTGGCTGGAGAGGCGCTGCAGCGGCAGTGGCAGTTGCCTCGGTCTTCGGCTGGGGATCGGGCGTGCCCTGCCCCGCTTCCTTCCGCCGGGGTGCCGGGGCCGCATCATCATCGCCAGCGATCAGCGCAATCACTGTGCCGACCTTCACGCTCTCGCTGCCTTCCGGCACCAGGATCTGGCTGATCACGCCTTCATCGACGGCTTCAAACTCCATGGTTGCCTTGTCGGTCTCTATTTCGGCCATCAGATCGCCCGAGCGCACCGTGTCGCCCACCTTCACCAGCCATTTGGCCAATGTGCCTTCCTCCATCGTTGGCGACAATGCAGGCATTTTCAGTTCGATAGCCATGATAACCCTTTATCCCCTCGCGCGCCGAGCCGCAGCTGCACATCGTCCGCGGCTGCAGTGCGCAACGCCTTGCTATCCACCGCATTCACGCGCCAAGGTCAACCCCTTCGCATCAGGCGCAGGGTGTGGAACAACGGGCCATGGCACAGCTGGCTTGCCAAAAGCAGGATGGCCGACCAAACTGTGGAGTGACAGGGGCTGAAGGAGTGGTGCGATGCGCACCTATCTGACCGTGATTGACGACAGTGCCGAAGCATCGGCCGCGCTTCGATTTGCCGCACGGCGCGCCATGGGCACGCAGGGCAATGTCTATATTCTTGCCGTTGTGCCACCCCAGGATTTCGTGGCCTGGGGCAGTGTCCAGGCGACGATTGAGGCGGAAGCGCGGGAGCAGGCGGAGGAGCTGGCGCGCGCGGCTGCGGGCGCGGTGTTTACGCAAGCTGGGCAAATGCCCAAGATCATGGTGCGCCAGGGCCTGCCGGTGGAGGCTGTGCGCGCCGTGCTTGAGGAAGATGCGAGCATCGCCGCGCTGGTGCTGGGTGCCAATCCGTCAGGTCCGCCTGGGCCGCTGGTCGCCTATTTTGCAGGCAATGATTGCGGCAAGCTGCCCTGCCCGGTCATCATCGTGCCCGGCGCATTGGGACCCGAAGAGATTGACCGGGTAAGCTAACGAGCGCGCCCCGGCCACGTCAGCGCTTACGGGCAGGGCGGGCCCGACGGGCATCGTGCCGGATATTGGCGGGACGACCCCGCCGTTTGAGCGGATGAGGGCGGGGCCGACGGTCCACGCCGAGATCATCGGGCGGATCGGCAAGCGCAAAGCGCAAGGCGCCCGATGCGGGATTGGCCTCCATCAGGCGCAGCGCCAACCGCTGACCGATGGCATAGATGGTGCCGCTTTCCTCGCCTTCGAGTGCAGCCGAGCTTTCATCGAAATGAAAGCGCTCGCGCCCAAGCGTCGAAACCGGGACGAGCCCATCTCCGCCAATGCCGTCAACCGTTGCGAAAAAGCCGAAATTCTGCACGCCCGTGATGCGCGCCTGCACGATCTCGCCCTCCTTTTCAGAGAGATAGGCAGCAACATAGCGATCCAGCGTTTCGCGCTCCGCCTCCATTGCGCGGCGTTCGCATCGGCTGATGTCTTCGCCAATGCGCGCAAAATCGGCGGCATCATCCTTGGCCAGCCCGCTGTGCCGCGGCACGCCCTTGCCCTTCAGCACGGGTTGCTCCAGCCGGCATGCATCCACCAGCGCGCGATGCACCAGCAGGTCTGCATAGCGGCGAATGGGCGAGGTGAAGTGCGCATAGCTGCCCAGCGCCAGGCCAAAATGCCCTTTGTTGAGCGGGGCATAATAGGCCTGCGTCTGCGTGCGCAAAATCTGTTCCTGAACGGCGGTGAGCTGATCGGGCTGGCTGACCTTTGCCAGCAGCGCATTGAAGGTGGACGGGCGGATCACCTGCCCCAGCGCAAAGCTGATATCGAAGGTTTCGAGATAATCCTTGAGAGCAATCAGCTTTTCGCGCGCAGGTGGCTCGTGCACGCGGTACATGCACGGGGCCTTGTGCGCCTCCAGCGCCTTGGCCGCGCACACATTGGCCGCAATCATGAAATCTTCGATCAGCCGGTGCGCATCCAGCCGTTCACGCAGGGCAACCGAGGCAATGCGCCCCGCGTCGTCCAGCATGATACGCCGTTCGGGCAGATCAAGATCCAGCGGCGCACGTGCATCCCGCGCCCGGGACAAGGCCTGCCAGCACGCCCACAGCGGCCGCAGTGCGTCATCGAGAAGCGGATGCGGGATTGCGCCGTCAATGGCGGCCTGCGCCTTTTCATAAGGAATATTGGCTGCAATTCGGATGATGGCGCGATGAAATTCCCACGCAGTCAGCCTGCCATCGGCTGCGATCCGCATGTGGCAGGTGAGGGCCGCCTTGTCGGTGCCCGCACGCAGCGAGCATGCATCGGCCGACAGCGCCTCTGGCAGCATCGGCACGACCTGATCGGGAAAATACACGCTGTTGCCGCGGCGGCGCGCTTCGCGATCCAGCGGCGTGCCCGTGCGCACATAAAAGCTGACATCGGCAATGGCGACAATCGCCCTGAATCCGCCCGGATTTGCGGGATCGTCATCGGGCGCGGCCCACACCGCATCGTCATAATCCCGCGCATCCGCAGGGTCGATGGCAATGATCGGCAGATCGCGCAGATCAAGCCGCTTGTCCGGGGCAATGGGGAGTGCGGAGAGCTGCTCTGCCTCGGCCATCACATGCGCATCAAAAACATGGGGGATGCCATATTTGTGAATGGCGATCGTGCTGAGCGAACGGGGCGCAAATGGTTCGCCCAGCACCGCATCCACGCGCGCCTTAACATGCCCACCCCGCCCACTCAATTCCGCACTCACCAGCTGGCCGGGCCGCGCATCGCCGGCATCGGAGACTGGCCAGTGGTGGCGCTGCTTCTTATCGACCGGCTGAAGGAAATAGCGGGGCACCGCACCCGGCAGCTGCTCCACCCGCAAGATGCCCAGCGCCTTTTCGGCCGCTGGTGCCAGCCGTTTCATCGGATGCGCAACATGGCCTGCGCCGCGCTCTTCGGTGCGGGCAAGCACACGATCGCCCAGGCCCAGTGCCGCCTGGCGGGCCCGCCCGCTGCGCGTTTCGATGATGCGCAGCCGCGGCGGCGGGCTGTCTTCCCCATGCCAGCTTTCCGGAATGCCGATCGCGCCATCGTCGCTCACTGCCACCACGCGCAGCACCGTGACCTTCGGGATGCCGCCCATTTTGTGAAAGGCGCGGCCGCGGCCGCTGTCGATCAGGCCCTCATCGGCCATATCCCGCAGCAGTGCCTTGAGCGCAATTTTCTCCTGGCTTTTCAACCCGAAGTGCTTGGCGATTTCGCGCTTTCCCGCCGGGATCGGGCTGTCCGCGATAAAGTCCATGATCGCCTGGCGCGATGGCAGGCCCGGCGCAGGGCGCTTTGGCATTTCAATAGGTCCTGCCAATCAGAACCCGTTCCACGGCTGGCGCGCCTGTGAACAGGCAGACGCCATCGGCAGGCGCGGCGTCGAGCGGCGCGTTGCGCACAGTCAGCTTCAATGCCTTGAGCTGCTCGATTACGGCATCGAGCGCAGCCCCGGTCGGGCGCGCCCATTGTACCTCTGCCCAGCCGAAAAACTGCCCGTCCTCATTCGAAAAATATTGTTTTAAATCGGTAATATCGCGGACGATATTCGCGTCTCTTCGTGCCTTTGCTTCGGCATGCAGCCGCGCCTGAATATCCTCGAGCATCGCTGCAGCGGTTGCGACGAGTTCGTCACGCGGCACAAAGGACGTCGCAAGCTTGCCATTGTCCTGATACAGATGATCGCGCCGCACCACCGCCGCCTTGCCCTCGGCCACGTCACGCGGGCCAATCTCGACAATGATCGGCGCGCCTTTTTTTACCCAGCTCCATCGTTTCATTTGCGCTTTGGCGGCTTTGCTGTCGACGAGCACCCGCACCGGCTCGTCAAAGGCATGCAGCGCCGACAGTGCGCGATGCAGCGCACGGCAGACATCGAGCACAGCGGCATCGCCCGCATCGTCGCGCAGCATGGGGATGATCACGATCTGCCAGGGCGCGATCTGCGGCGGGCAGCGTAGGCCGTCATCATCGCCGTGCGTCATGATGACGCCGCCGATCATCCGGGTGGAAACGCCCCAGCTGGTGGTGT
>CAZFYJ010000177.1:0-4603 GCA_964523215.1 uncultured Sphingomonadaceae bacterium
CGAACCCGTGGAGGCGGGGCGCTCCGGCGTTCGCATGGCGGGCTGCCGCCCCGATCCGGGCGCGGGCAAGGCGGGCCTGGCCACCGGCTTCGGGGGAGGCTTGGCAGCCGCTTTGTCCGCCGGCCTTGCGGGCGGTGGCGGCGCGGCTTGCGGCGCAGCCTGCTGATTGCCGCAGCCTGCGAGCAGCCCGGCCATGGCCAGCATGATCCCCATCGAACGACCCATCACCCCTGATCCTCAATTCCCGGCCGAAACGGATGTTTACCGCTGGCCGCGCGCCAGCCCTGCCCCCCATAGACCCGGCGGCAGGCCAAAGGCAAATGCCGCATGTGCGACCGCCATGGCCAATGATGCAGAGTGGCTTGCGCCCCCGGCCCGGGCTGCTAGAGCGATGGCGCACCGGGAGGATTCGCCCGATGCGTCTGACATATGCGGCGAAATCTTCCGAAAACGCTGCTTTCCACCCTGTGCAACCTGAGGCGCCTGACCATGATTCACATCCCATCAGCCCCCCTTGCCGTCACCGCCATTGGCAATGCCATTGTCGATGTGATTGCCCATGCCGAAGACAGTTTTCTTGCCGCTGAAGCGATGGTGAAGGGATCGATGCACAGACGGCGACCAGCCTCTATGCCAAGATGGGCCAGGGCACCGAAGTGAGCGGCGGCTCTGCTGCCAACACGCTTGCCGGCATGGCGCTGCTGGGCGCGAAATGCGGCTTTATCGGCCAGGTGTGCGATGATCAGCTGGGGCGCATTTTCGCGCATGACATTCGCGCCAACGGGGTCGCCTTCACCACCCCGCCCCGCACCGGCGAGCCGCCGACCGGCCAGTGCCTGATCTTCGTGACGCCGGATGGCCAGCGCACGATGAACACCTTTCTGGGCGCGGCGCAGCATCTCGACGCGAGGGCGCTCGATCATGCGATGATCGGCCAGGCGGCGATCCTCTATCTCGAAGGCTATCTGTGGAATGCGGATGAATCGCGGGCGGCGATGGCAGAGGCAATCAGCATTGCCAAGGGCGCGGGGCGCAAGGTGGCATTCACCCTGTCCGACAGCTTCGTGATTCTGGGCCATGGCGACAGTTTCCGGCGGATGATTGCCGATGGCGACATCGATATCCTCTTTGCCAACGAGGCAGAAATGCTGACGCTCGCCGAAACGGACGATCTGGAGGCAGCGATTGCCCGCTTTGCGCCGCAGCTGCCCTTGCTGATCGTGACCCGGGGGGCGCATGGCGCGCTCGCCATGTCCGGCAACGAGCGCGCAAGCGTGCCCGCAGAGCCGATTGACCATGTGGTCGATACGACCGGCGCGGGCGATCTGTTTGCTGCCGGGTTCATGGCCGGCCTTGCCGAAGGGCGCGACCTGGAAACCTGCCTCACCATGGGGGCAGTGTGTGCCCGCGAGATCATCGCGCATATCGGCCCGCGCGCGCAGACGGACCTGAAGGCGATTGTTTCAGCCCGCCTTGCGGAATAGGATCCGGTCTTCGGGGCCAAAGCCCCAATGCCAGATGATCCAGCCATAAATCGCCAATATGGCCGGAATGCCGAGCAGCAGCTCCATCCATTCGGGCAGGCGCACGGCCAGCAGGCCGGCGGTGAGCGCGCCTGCCACGCCCCAGGCAATCGCCCAGCGCCAGGCATTGACATGGTGGCCCAGCAACCGCCCGAGCAGCCGCGCCTTCACCACGCTGCCCAGCGCCATCGCCAGCAGCAGCGCGAGCGCCACGGCGGCGGCATAGCTGATCGGCGGCCACTGCATCATCTGGCACAGCATGATCAGCCCGATGCTGAGCGCAGCCTGCACCAGGATGACGAGGATCGACAGCATCAGATTGCGCTTGGCCGCGACATAGACCAGCGCTGATTCGCTGACCACAGCCGTGGCCGCCACGGCCTCTGTTGCGAGCAGCAGCGCCAGCGCCAGCACCCCGATGACAAAGCCCGGCCCGACCAGGCCGAGCACAGCCTCCCCGGTGATGCCCAGCGCCAAAGCGATGCCGGTTTGCGCCGCAATGATCCAGAAGCCCACCTGCCGCACCTGTGCCGCGACATTGGCGAGATTGCCCTCGTTCAGATTGCGCGTGATCACGGGCCCCAAAATGGGATCAAAGCTGGTTTTCAGCTTTTGCGGCAGCGATGCCACCTGCTGTGCCACATAATAGATGCCGACAATGGCGGGGCTGGCAAACAGGCCGAGAATGGCAAGATCGAGCCTGCGGCTGCCCCATTCGATGGCATCGGCCCCGGCGAGCGGGGCATTGGCGCGGGCAAGTGCTGCCAGCCGTTCGGGATGCGGCCGCCAGCCGCGGGGCAGCCCATAGCTTTTCAGCATTGGCCACAGCGAGGCAATGAACGCCGCCAGCATGGCAATGGCATAAGACAGGATCAGCCCGTCGCGCAGCGAATAAAAGGCAAAGCCGAAGGCGGCGATGCTGATTGCCCAAGGCTCGATGATGGCGCGCGCCCGCACCGTTGCCGCAACATCATAGCGATAGGCGAGCGCGGCAAGGCAGATATCGGAGCCGGCAATCGCAAAAATGATGAGCGGAAACAGCCAATCGACGCCGTTGATCCCGCTATTGGGGAACATCGCCTGGGGAAACATCATCAGGATCGCGGCAAAGCCGAACGAGGCAAGGGCGACCAGCAGCAGCGCATCCCACACGCTGTGCGCCGGATCGCAATCCGCCTGCGACAGGCTTTGCGCCAGCCCGCGCTTCAGCCCGAATGTCGCCAGCTGTGCCGCCAGTTCGACCACCAGCACGGCATAGGCAAAGCGGCCCAGCGCTTCCGGGCCATACCAGCGGCCGGCAAAATAGAGAAAGGGCAGCCGCGCGGCCAGCCGCAGCAGAAAGCCGAAAAAATTGGTGCGGCCGCCACGCGCCAGCGCACCTGTATCGCCGCTGCCCGGCACAGCATCGGCACGGGGCGCAGCCACCGTGTGCGCTTCATCGGCGTTCACAGCGATTCGGCCCGCAACGGGCGTGCCAGCAGCGCCTCCACGGCATCGGCCACGGGCATGGTGCCATCGAGCAGCGCGCATACGGCATCGACCACGGGCATCTCCACCCCCGCCTCGCGTGCGGCCCGCTGCAGCACTGGCGCGGTATAGGCCCCTTCGGCCACGCTGCGCCTGTCTGCCAGCAGATCGGCGGCGCGCAGCCCCTCGCCAAGGCCCTTGCCCAGCGCATAATTGCGCGATGCAACCGACGAACAGGTGAGCACCAGATCGCCGAGGCCGGACAGCCCAGCCAGCGTTTCTGCCGATGCCCCGCGGGCAAGGCCAAAGCGCGTCATTTCTGCAAAGCCGCGCGCGATGAGCGCGGCGCGCGCATTTTCGCCCAGCCCGGCACCCGCCACCACGCCGCAGCCAATGGCCAGCACATTCTTTACCGCGCCGCCGATTTCCGCGCCGATCACATCGGTGCTGACATAGGGCCGGAAATGCGGGCGGGCGAGCATTTCGGCAAGATCGACCGCCAGCGCCAGATGCTTTGACGCGAGAGTGACCGCCGTTGGCTTGCCCGCAGCCACTTCGGCCGCAAAGGTCGGCCCGGACAGCACGGCCAGCGGTGCGCCGGGGCGGATTTCGCCCGCGACTTCGGACATCAGGAGCCGGGTGCGCGCCTCGATCCCCTTCGAGCACAAAATGATCGGCGCCTGGCCCGTGGGCAGGGCGGCCAGGGTGGCGCGCACATGCTGGGCCGGGCAGACCAGCAGATAGAAGCCGCAGCCTGCCATGTCCGCTGCATCCGGGGTGGCGCAAATCGCAGGCGAAAGGGGCAGGCCGGGCAGATAAAGCGGGTTTTCATGGCCGCTGTTGATTGCGGCGGCAAGATCCGGCTCGCGGCACCACAGGCGCACGGCGCGCTGATCCTGCGCCAGCAGCTGGGCCAGCGCCGTGCCCCACGCCCCGGCCCCGATCACCCCGGCAGGCAGCGCCGCATCAAACAGCGCCATCAGGCCTTCACTCCCGCTCCGCGCACTGGCTCTGCATCGGGATCGAGCGGCCAGCGCGGGCGCGCCGCACAGGCCAGATCATCCGTCAGCCCGGCGGCAAAGCGCTCTGCACCGGCCCAGGCAATCATGGCGCCATTATCAGTGCACAGCCAGCCCGGTGGCGCGAGAAAGCGCAGGCCGCCATCCTGCGCCACCCCTGCAAGCCCGGTGCGGACGGCCTGATTGGCCGCCACCCCGCCGGCGGCAACCAGCGCCGTGACCGGGCCGGCATGCGCCAGCGCCCGGCGTGTCCGATCGACCAGACAGTCGACCGCCGCGGCCTGAAAGGCGGCTGCCAGATCCACCACCTGGTGCGCGCCGCTGTGATGCGCCCGCGCCACAGCGGATTTGAGGCCGGCAAAGCTGAAATGCGGCTCGCTGCTGCCCAGCAGCGGGCGCGGCAGCGCAACCGCTGCTTCATTGCCTTGTGCTGCGGCGCGTTCGAGCGCGGGGCCGCCCGGAAAGCCGAGGCCCAGAAGCTTGGCCGCCTTGTCAAACGCCTCGCCCACGGCATCATCGATGGTGGTGGCGAGGCGGCGGTAGCGGCCGACGCCTTCCACCCGCAGAATCTGGCTGTGGCCGCCCGAGACCAGC
>CAZFYJ010000178.1:0-4594 GCA_964523215.1 uncultured Sphingomonadaceae bacterium
GATGCTCAAGCTGGGCCATGCCGATGCGATGATCACGGGCACCACGCGCACCTTTGCGCAGACCATGCGCGAGGTGCGACGCGTGCTCGATCCGGCCGCTGGTGCCACGGCATTTGGCATTCATGTACTGGTTGGCCAGCATCACACCGTGTTCATGGCCGATACAACGGTGCACGAGCGCCCATCAGCTGAGGAACTGGCCTATATCGCAAAGACCACCGCTGCCGTTGCGCGGCGCATGGGGCACGATCCGCGTGTCGCCTTTCTGAGCTATTCCACCTTCGGCAATCCGCCCGGCAACTGGCTGGGGCCGATTCGCGAGGCAGTGGCCCTGCTCGATGCCGATCATCCCGGCTTTGAATATGAAGGCGAAATGGCGCCGGATGTTGCGCTGAACGTGCGCCTGCAGGGCAATTATCCCTTTTGCCGCCTTTCCGGCCCGGCCAATGTGCTGATCATGCCGGGGCTGCAATCTGCCAATCTGTCTGCCAAATTGCTGCGCGAACTGGGGGGCGATTCGGTGATCGGGCCCATGCTGGTCGGCATGGAGCATCCTGTGCAGATCGCCACCATGGCCTCAACCTCGGCCGAGCTGCTGACGCTCGCTGTCCTGTCTGCCGCGGGCATCGCGACATAGAGGGTGGCGACACGGGATTGATGCGTCGGGACGAATCGATCCCGTGTCATCACGCTCGCAGGCAGGACGCCAGCCTGCGTGGCCTCATGCCTCAATCGCAAAGCTGAGGCCGGCATGCGCCTCGAGACGCTCCAGCAGGGGCCGTGCCAGCACTGCCGTGGGCGTGGAAATTCCGCCCGGTGCCGGCGAATCCAGCAGCGCAAGCGCGGTTTCCGCGATCATTTTCGAGGTCGAGCCATAGCCGGGATCCTTGTCTCCCTTCACCACGGCGCGCAGCCTGCTGCCATCGGCATATTCGCCCGCAATGGCAATTTCGTAAAAACCCGCTTCCCGCTCCTCTTTCGAAGGCCCCTCGCCCGGCTGGGGTGTCTTGCTGTCCGAAAAGGGGTTGGCCCGCGCAATCGCCTCTGCTGCGGCCTTGCCCATATCTCCCAATGTGGTCAGCATCATTTCATCATAGACGAAATCAGTGCCATAGGGGTGGCCCAGCAGGAAATTGGTGCGATGCACATTTTTTGTGTTGATCGGCGCCATGATGAAGGGCGCGGCCCAGCGTCCGCTGTCGGCATCCACTTCGGGGATCAGGCCCGATGGCTGTGACGGCCCTTCAAAGCCGGGCGTCAGGGCAAAGGGATTTTTGAGCACGCCGATGATCGAGGGATTTTTGGCTGCCGCCGCCAGCGTTGCCTTGAGGCTGGCCGCAGTGCCGCCCGAAAAGCTTCCCTGCATGGCGCGCACGCGCCCGCGCACACGCGGCGCCGGCTTGCCGTGCCGGCGCTCTGCCTCCTGCTGCAAAAACCAGACACCCAGATCGAACGGGATCGAATCAAAGCCGCAGGAAAAAAGGATGCGCGCCCCGGTTTCGCGGGCTTTGGCATCATGCGCGGCAATCATTTCGTGCATCCAGGCAGGTTCGCCGCACAGATCGGCATAGTCCGTCCCGGTGGCGGCACAGGCGGCGACCAGCTTTGTCCCATAAAGCTGATAGGGGCCGACCGTCGTCACCACGATATGGGTGCGCGCACACATGGCCTCCAGCGCGATGGCATCGTCGCTGTCGGCGGCGATCAGCGGCGTATCGGCAGGCGCGCCGATCTCGTCGCGCACGGCGGCCAGCTTTTCGAGGCTGCGGCCGCCCATTGCCCAGCGCTTGATGCCGCGCTGGCTCAGATATTCGGCCACCAGCCGCCCGGTAAACCCGCTCGCTCCATAGATGATGATATCAAAATCGCGCGCTGTCCTGGTCATGTCACTCTCCCTGCATCCGCGCCAGGCCGCACATCTGCAGCAGAACGATGGCCGCGATGATGCGCCTGGCAGGCATAAAAAAACCCCCTGCCAGGGCAGGGGGTTTCATTTATCGCGTTTGCACGCAACCAAGCTTACGGGCTGGTCGGCGTATCGTCCGAACCATCGGCAGCGATCACGATGCCAACGATGACCGCAACGGCCGCGGCGATCGCGATGATCACGCCCGAATCGCCTTCGAGACGGCTTTCGTCGCCAAGGCTAGCAGCCGAACGCGCGCCGCTGAACTTTGCAATCGAGAGCGACTGGGCAACCGGCGCAGCAGAAGCGGCGATCGGCGCTGCAACCATCGACATGGCGGCAAATGCAACAGCAGCCTTCTTAAAAACGGTCATTTTTTTTCTCCATCACACTGGGGACATTATTCACTGTGTCGAGCACCAGATGACCAGACCGACAAGCAACCCCAGACACTCAGCCTGGACCCGGCATCTCGCACTCACGAAACCCATTAAACAAACAGATCAACCATTGCAACCCGTTTTTCGCAGATGCAGCAGCCGAAACACAAAAAAATCCATATCATTACAAAGGCACGTGCGCAACTGCCCGGCTAGGCGACGCGCTTGTGCGGCAGGCTGTGTCCCAGTTGCGCCCGCCAGAGTTGATCGGGCCACAGGCCGCGTGTGTCATAGACGATCTTTTCGCTGCGTTCTTCGAGCGGAATCGACCGAAACACGTCATGATCGACCAGCACGATGAAGATCGGGCAGTGCGCAATGGCCGAATCGATGTCGATCAGCTGCGCCCCGGTGCCGGCAAATTCCATCGGCAGACCCCGGGCATAGGGTTCAACAAGGCGAATGCGATCACCATAGCGGCGGGCCAGGCTGGATGCCACCCGCACTGCGGGGCTCTCGCGGAAATCGTCGATATTCGGCTTGAACGCAAGGCCAAGGCACGCCACCGGAACGCCCGGCATGGCATCGATCAGGGCTTCCGCCCGGCTGATCACGAAATCGGTCTTGCTGTCGTTCACCATGCGCGCGGTGCGGATCAGCGCGCTGTGCTCGGGATCGCCGTGCACCAGAAACCATGGATCGACGGCAATGCAGTGGCCGCCCACACCTGGGCCGGGCTGGAGGATGTTCACGCGGGGATGGCGATTCGCAAGACGGATCACATCCCAAACGTCGATTCCCTGCCGGTCCGCCAGCACCGAAAGCTCATTGGCAAAGGCAATGTTCACATCGCGATAGCTGTTTTCCACCAGCTTCACCATTTCCGCCGATCGCGCCGTGGTGGTGACGCATGCGCCGCGCACGAACTGGCGATAAAATTGCATGGCCCGGCGGGCGCAGCGCGGGGTGATGCCGCCGATGCAGCGGTCATTTTCGACCAGCTCGATCAGGATTCGCCCCGGCAAGACGCGTTCCGGGCAATAGGCCACGAAAATATCGGCAACCTCGCCCCCGCATGCGCCTGGCACCTTCAGGTCCTCGCGTGCGGATGCAAGCACCGCGCACAGCGCTTCGGTGGTGCCGATCGGCGAGGTTGATTCGAGGATGACGAGATTGCCGGGCTGCAGCACCGGCGCAATCATCCGCGCTGCGTCCATCACATGGCGGACATCGGGCGCATGATCCGCGCTGACCGGCGTCGGTACGGCGATGACGAACACATCGGCCGGCTGCACGGCAAGCGACGCCTTCAGCGTGCCCCGCGCCACCACGCCCTGCACAAGCCCGTCGAGATCAACCTCCTCGATGTGGACGCGCCCCGAATTCACGGTTTCGACCACATGCGGGTTCACGTCCACACCGGTCACCATCATGCCAGAACGTGCGATCAGCGCCGCTGTGGGCAGGCCGATATAGCCCAGCCCGATCATCACAACCTTTAGTTTCGCCTCAGCCGACATCGGCAATGATCCTCGCTATCCGTGCGCCTGCCTGCCCGTCTCCAAAGGGATTGTGCGCCTGCGCCATGGCCTGATAGGCGCTGCTATCGTCCAAAAGCCTGAACATTTCGGTAACGATGCGCGCACGATCCGTGCCGACCAGCCGGGCCGTTCCGGCGGCAACGCCCTCCGGCCGCTCGGTCGTCTCGCGCATCACCAGCACCGGCTTGCCGAGCGACGGCGCTTCTTCCTGCACACCGCCACTGTCTGTCAGCGCAATGTCGCACAGCGACAGCAGGCGGACGAAATGCGGATAATCGAGCGGATCAATCAGCGCCACATTGTCGCGTCCGCCAAGCGCCGCTGCCATCACGCCGCGCACATTGGGGTTGGGGTGAACCGGAAAAATCACGGCAACATCGGTGCGCGCCGCGATGTCGGCAATGGCGCCGGCAATATTGGCCATGCCGGGCCCGAAATTCTCGCGCCGGTGCGAGGTGACGGCAATGATGCGCTTGCCGGAAAATCGCTGCGCCAGATCGTCCAGCCCGGCGGCGAGCGCAGGCTCTTCGGCAATGCGCGCTTGCGTTGCGAACAAGGCGTCGATCACGCTGTTGCCGGTGATGTGGATGCGGCCCTCCGGCACATTTTCGGCCCGCAAAGCCGCCGCTGCCGCCGGGGTCGGAGCGAAGTGCAGATCGGCGATGCTGCCGGTGACGCGGCGGTTCACTTCCTCTGGCCACGGGGCATAAATATCGCCGCTGCGCAGGCCGGCTTCGACATGGCCGACCGGGATTTTGCGGAAATAG
>CAZFYJ010000179.1:0-4500 GCA_964523215.1 uncultured Sphingomonadaceae bacterium
GGTGGCCATTTTCGCCGCGGTTTATGGGCTGTTTCTGGTGGTTCAGGCGCTGGGATTCCGCTTTGGCTGATGTTCTTATTAACATAATATATATTATCAGACTTAAATTCGACATGCCGGATGCGCCCTCATCTCCTGCTTGGGCCGCACCGTGCCGCGAAAGATGTGACCATGGCAACGCCGATTGAACAGCTTGTTTCCATCATGGCGCAGTTGCGCGATCCCGAACGTGGCTGCCCATGGGATCTCGACCAGAGCTTTGCCACAATCGCGCCCTACACGATTGAAGAGGCCTATGAGCTGGCCGACGCCATCGCCCGCAATGATGCGGCGGCGATCTGCGATGAACTGGGTGATGTGCTCCTTCAGGTCGTGTTTCATGCGCAGATGGCAAAAGAGCTGGGCCTGTTCGATTTCGACGATGTGGCAAAGGCAATCAGCGCCAAGATGATCCGCCGCCATCCCCATGTGTTCGGCACGGCGCAGGCTGATGCAGCAGATGCCGTGACTGCGAATTGGGAGCGTATCAAGGCCGATGAGCGCGGTGCGGATGCATCGGCTCTGGATGGCGTCGCTCTTGCCTTGCCCGCGCTGTTGCGTGCCGAAAAGCTGCAGAAACGGGCGGCGCGCACCGGATTTGACTGGCCGGATGCCACCGGCGCACTCGAAAAAATTGCCGAGGAAACTGAGGAGCTGGCGCATGCGCAGGATGCCGCATCGCGCTTTGACGAATTTGGCGATCTGCTGTTTGCCATGGTCAATGTGGGTCGCCACCTCGGACTGAACCCTGAGGAAGCGCTGCGCCATGCCAACGCCAAGTTTGAGACACGCTTCCGGGCAATGGAGCAGGCTGCAGGCCCTGCATTTTGCGATCTGCCGCTCGATCGCAAAGAGGCGCTCTGGCAGGCGGCAAAGCGGACGGTCAGTTTGGCGAAAGCTCCTCAAGATGATCAAACAACGATCTGAATTTGTTATAGGCAGCGCCTGACAAGCGCACCTCAATGGATAGCACGCCATCACTGGGCATGATCTCCCGCTCGACCCGGCCATGCGCATAGAGCCAGGCGCGCGCCGCACCTTCGGCTGTGCCAAGCGAAAAGCGGTGCAGCCGGTCCCCCTTCCCCAAAGTGGCGGCAATGGCGCTGCGTGCCTGATCCATCCCCTCCCCGGTCAGCGCGGATGCAAGCACCACATCGTCGCGCTGCCCGGCCAGATGCACAAGGATCGCGCGCTCTTCGGCATCGAGCGCATCCAGCTTGTTCCAGATTTCGAGAATGAGCGCCGGAGCCTCGGCGCTGTGCACACCCAATTCGAGCAGCACATCCATCACATCGCGATACTGGGCCTCATGATCGGGATGCGCCATATCGCGCACATGCACGATCAGATCAGCCGTGCGCACTTCTTCAAGCGTGGCGCGAAAGGCGGCGATCAGCTGCGTGGGCAGATCAGAGATGAAGCCGACCGTATCGGAAAGGATCGCCTTTGGCAGGCCAGGCAGCAGGATATGCCGCATGGTCGGGTCAAGCGTCGCAAAAAGCATATCCGCCGCCATGACGTCACTATTCGTTATCGCATTGAAAAATGTTGATTTTCCAGCATTTGTATAGCCGACGAGCGCAATCACCGGCCAGGGTGCCTTCTGGCGGCGGGCACGATGCAGGCCGCGCGTGCGCCGCACCTGATCCAGCTCCTTGCGCAGCATCGAAATGCGATCGCGCAGCAGGCGGCGGTCGGCCTCGATCTGGGTTTCGCCAGGGCCGCCAAGAAAGCCGTAGCCGCCGCGCTGGCGTTCCAGGTGGGTCCAGCTGCGCACCAGCCGCCCGGCCTGATATTCAAGATGCGCCAGCTCCACCTGAAGCCGGCCCTCGGCAGTTGCTGCGCGCTCACCGAAAATTTCGAGGATCAGCGCCGTGCGATCGATGACCTTGCACTTGAGTGCGGTTTCCAGATTGCGTTGCTGAATAGGCGTGAGCTGCGAATCGACAATCACCAGCGCGGGCTTGTGCACCTCCACGGTCTCGCCAAGCGCTGCCAGTTGTCCCGCACCAATCAGCGTCGCTGGGCGCGGCGCACGCACCGGGAAATGATGACGCGCGCGCACATCGATACTGATGGCAAGCGCCAGGCCCTCGATTTCGGCCATGCGGGCATCGGCATCGCGACCATGGCCTGTCCGCAGATCAGGCACGACAAGCACGGCCCGGGTCGATCCCGCCTGATCGGCAGCGGCTTGCCCTGCCCGCGCTTTCTGGCTCAATCCGCGCCGTCGCTTTCCGCGTCCATCAGATTGATCGGGCCCGATGGCTGAATGGTCGAAACGGCATGCTTGTAGACCAGCTGGACCATATCATCCCGGCCCAGCAGCATGCAGAACAGATCAAAAGCAGCCACCGTTCCCTGCAGCATCACGCCATTGACCAGAAACATCGTCACCGGCTGGTCCGAACGCTGCACCACGGCCAGAAACGTCTCTTGCAGCGATTTTGATTTGGCCGATGCGGCGCTATCGGTCAGTGATGCGATATCCACCGGCTGTGAAGGCATGATCGTGGAGATGGCGTGCTTGTAAACCAGCTGAGACTGGCCATCGCGGCGCAGCAGCACCGAAAAATTATCAAACCATGTGATGATGCCCTGCAGCTTGACGCCTTTGACAAGAAACATCGTGACCGGAACCTTGCCCTTGCGCAGGCTGTTCAGAAACACGTCTTGCAGATGATTGGAGCGGTCGGACATCGGGGCCTCTTTCTGTTTTTGGCAGCATTTTTTCTGCGTTGGTTGCGGGAATGCTGGCTGTTTCAGCGTCTCCTGACGCCCATATAGCAATCAGGATCAGCGATTTCTAGCGCCCGCCTCGTCGGCCTCTGCCGCTTCATTCAGGCCAAGCAGCTTCAGCTTGCGATGCAGGGCGGAACGCTCCATGCCGATAAAGGCCGCGGTGCGGGAAACATTGCCCGAAAACCGCCTGATCTGGACACGCAAATATTCGCGCTCAAAATTCTCGCGCGCCTCGCGCAAGGTATAGCCCATCATCGCACTGCTCGAAAAACCCGTTTCGCTGCTTTGTCCTGTAATTTCAGGGGGAAGCATGTCGATCTCGATACGGCCGATGCGGCTTGCCGGCGCCATGATCATCACCCGTTCGATCACATTGCGCAGTTGGCGCACATTGCCGGGCCAATCATGCGTCTGCAAAGCAGCGATCGCATCGGGGGACAGCGTGGGCGGCACGATTCGTCGCTCGGCGGCAAGCTGGGTCAAGAAATATTCCGCGAGCACAGGAATGTCGTCGCGCCGTTCGAGCAGCGCGGGGATGCGGATCGGCACCACGTTGAGCCGGTAAAACAGGTCTTCGCGGAATTGCTTTTCGCTGATCGCGGTCTGCAAATCCTGGCCAGAGCCCGATATGACCCGCACATCGACCCGGACCTGACGGCTGCCGCCAACGCGCAGAAAGCTCTGGTCGGTCAAAACACGCAAAATCTTGCTCTGCGTGGGCAGCGGCATATCGGCCACCTCGTCGAGAAACAGCGTGCCGCCGTGCGCCAGCTCCAGCGCGCCGGGCTTGATCGTTCCATCGGGCAGTTCGGAGCCGAACAGCGCCGTCTCCACTGTATCAGGAGAGAGGCTGGCGGCCGTCACGACATGAAAGGGCGCTTTCGCCCGCGCACTCCAGCCATGCAGCATCCGGGCGGCAATTTCCTTGCCGACACCGGGCGGACCGGAAATCAGCACCCGGCTGCCCGTATTGGCGACGCGCTTGATGGCCGCACGCACCGTGTTGATCGCGTTGCTGACGCCGATCAGCTCGTCCATCGCCCCGGCGCGCACCCGCAGCTCTGCATTTTCGCGGCGCAAGCGCTCGGTTTCCGTCGCACGGGCGACCAGATGCAGCAGCTTATCAGCCTCGAACGGCTTTTCGATGAAATCCGTCGCGCCTTTGCGCACAGCCGCCACTGCGGTATCAAGATTGCCGTGGCCCGAAATCATCAGCACGGGCAAGGCAGGATCCGTCTGCTTGATCTGCTCGAGCAATTCCAGCCCATCGAGCCGGGAGCCCTGCAGCCAGACATCGAGCAAGACCAGCGACGGGCGCCGCTCTGCCATGCATTTGGCGGCTTCGTCGCTGGTGGCGGCCGTGCGCGTTGCATAGCCTTCATCGTCGAGCACGCCGGCAATCAGCTCCCGAATATCGGCTTCATCATCGACGATCAGAATTTCAAGCGCCATCGATTGCATCTTTCTGTCTGTTGGCGCGCTTCGGCCTCGCTGCGGAGTGGCGCGTCGTCGTGGCTGCGTCTGCAAGCCGGCCAGCGCCGGACGCTGCCCCAGCTGCCGCACCCGATGCCGCTTTGCGCACAATATGCTTGGGCAGGCTCTCCTGCAGCGCGGCATCGCCGGGATCGCCATCAAGCGCGATCAGCCCTTTGAGCGCTTCGGGCCGAAACAGAATCGTGACCTGCGTTTTTCCCCGTTCATCGGCCGAAAAGCCGATCT
>CAZFYJ010000180.1:0-4496 GCA_964523215.1 uncultured Sphingomonadaceae bacterium
GCTCGTGTGGATGGTAATGCTGTCTCCCTTGGCCGCGCCCAGCATCATCAGCCCCATGATCGAGGTGCCGTTGACGCGGTTGCCATCCTTTTCCACCTCGACCGCCACGCCATCGGGCAGGCGGGCGACGAACGTCACGAATTTGGCGCTGGCGCGGGCGTGCAGGCCGCGCTGATTGGTGATTTCCACAGTCTCGCTCAGCGTCGTCATGCGCTTGATCCCAGCATTTCGGTGGCCACGCTGATATATTTCTGCCCGGCCTCGCGCGCGGCGCGCACGGCCTCTGCAATCCCGAGCGATCGGCGGGCCTTTTCAAGCCGGATCAGCATCGGCAGATTGATGCCGGCAATCACTTCCACCTGCCCCGGCTCCAGCAGCGAAATGGCAAGGTTGGATGGCGTGCCGCCAAACATGTCCGTCAAGATGATCACGCCCTTGCCCTGCTGCACCTTGGCAATGGCCCCGGCAATGTCGGTCCGCCGCAGCTCCATATCGTCATTGGGGCCAATGCACACCGGCACGATCGCCTTTTGCGGGCCAACCACATGCTCCATGGCATGGACGAATTCCTCCGCCAGCCGCCCGTGGGTCACGATTACCAGTCCGATCATAGCGTTCGCCCACCCGGGATGCCCGTCCGAATCCAAGGGAGGCTATGTAGCACCGGCATCCCGCGTTTCAACCACTTGCTTGGTGCGTGCCCGGCGGGCTCTCGATCGGCCGGCCTTCCAGCTGATCCTGCGGGGTGGAGGCAAGGTTGCGATGCTGCACGCTGGGCGCATAGCCAAGCGCGCGCAGCGCATTTGCTGCCTGTTCGGCAACATAGACCGAGCGATGCCGCCCGCCAGTGCAGCCAAAGGCAATGGTGAGATAGCTTTTGCCCTCGGCCGCATAGCGCGGCACCAGCAGCGCCAGCAGGTCGAAAATCCGCGCACTGGCAGTGGCATAGGCCGGATCGGCAGCCACATAGGCCCCCACATCGGCATCAAGCCCGGTTTTCGGGCGCAAGCCGGAAACCCAGTGTGGATTGTTCAGAAAGCGCATGTCGAACACCAGATCGGCATTGCGCGGCAGCCCGCGGGCAAAGCCGAACGACATGATGGTGATCGCCAGCGCGCCCGGTGCAATGCCAGAGGCAAAGCGGGTGCGGATTTCGGCCTGCAGATCGTTGCTGCTGAAGGCTGTGGTATCCAGCACATGCTCTGCCCAGCGGCGCAGCGGCTCGGTCAGCTCGCGTTCGCGGGCAATGCCGTCTTCGGCCGGGCGATCCTGCGCCAGCGGGTGCCGCCGCCGCGTTTCCGAAAAGCGGCGCGCCAGCTCTGCCCCGCTGCAATCGAGAAACAGCGTTGCCATGGATCGGCCGTGAATGTCCCGCTGGCGCTTGATCCGGCGCACGATCGCGGCCGCATCAAAGCCGCGGGTGCGGCTGTCAATCCCGATGGCGAGCGGGCGGTCCTCCTGCCGCCGGTCTTCGGCGGGCGGTGTGGCCAACAGCCGATCGAGCAGGATCAGCGGCAGATTGTCCACCGTTTCCCAGCCCAGATCCTCCAGCGCCTTCAGCGCCGTGGATTTGCCCGCGCCGGACATGCCCGTGACAAGCAGCACCTGCTGGCCGGATTTGGCATCATCGGCTTGCGCCTGCGCATCGGGCACGGGATCGCTCATGTCATGGCTGTTCGCCGATGATGCGGGCAAGCGCAAGCGCAACCTTGTGCGGTGCTGATCCCTCGAACGGATCGAGCGTGATCGCGGGCACCAGCATCCCCGGCCCCAGCGCTGCCACCTCACGCTCCGGCATGCGCGGATAATCGGGTGCCAGCCGGACGAGCAGCCGCACGGTGGCGGCCGCCAGCCAGGGCAGCCTGACGATGCCGATGCCGCGCACCTCGATCCGGCCGGCAATCGTTTCGGCAACCTGCGCCACGGGCCCGTCCGCCCCGGCGGACAGCAGGCAATAATCATCGGCAACCAGCATCGCACCACGATCAATCAGACGCAGCGCCAGATCGGACTTGCCGGCACCTGATGGCCCTGAAAGCAGCACGCCATGCCCGTCCAGCGCGACGCAGCTGGCATGGATCAAGAGGGGCGGGGCAGCGCCTGTCACGCGCCTCTCACCCGCCCGTTGCGCGTGGGGCCGGGGCCAGTGCGAGCTGCACCTCGAATGCCGCCCCGGCCTGGCCATCGGCCCGATCGGAGACAGTGATCACGCCCTGATGCGCCTCGATGATGGTGCGCGCAATGGCGAGGCCCAGGCCGCTATGCTTGCCAAAGCCGTGCGCCGAGGGGCGATCGGTGTGGAATCGGCGGAAAATCGCCTCGCGCTGATCGGCGGGCACCCCCGGGCCTTCATCCTCGATGCGCACGATCACGCGATCGCCGCTGATGCTGGTGCGCACATCCACCAGCCCGCCCGGCGGCGAGAAGGAGCAGGCATTGTCCAGCAGATTTTCGAACACCCGTTCCAGCCGCCCGTCATCACCCATCACGCAGGCCGCATTGGCGCGCGGCCGGGCATAGGCAATGCGCGGTCCGGGGCCGTCTGCTGTCTCGACATCATGGCGCGCATTGCGCTGACGCACCAGGCTGTGGATCATCTGGCCCAGATCGATGCGCTCAAATTTGGTGCGGCTGATCTGCGCATCGATGCGCGATGCCTCTGAAATGTCCGTCACCAGCCGGTCGAGCCGCTGGCAATCATCCTTGGCAATGCCCAGCAGCTGGCGTCGCGCCGCCGGATCGTCGACATGATCCAGCGTATCGAGCGCGGAGCGCAGCGAGGCGAGCGGATTTTTCAGCTCATGCGTCACATCGGCGGCCAGATGCTCGCCGGCATCAATGCGCTCGCGCAGGGCCTGTGTCATGTCCGAAAGCGCCCGGGCCAGGAGGCCGATCTCGTCCCGGCGCGAGGGCAGGCGCGGCACAGTCACTTCACGGTCGCGGCCCAGCCGCACGCGCACTGCTGCCAGTGCCAGCCGCCGCAGCGGCCGTACGATGGTGCGCGCCAGAAACAGGGACAGGAGGATCGAGGCCATCGTCACCACGCCCAGCGCAATGCCCAGCCGCAACCGCTCTGCGCGCACGGTGCGGGTGATGTCGCGTGCGTTGGTGGTCATCAAAAGTGCAACCGGCGTGCCGTTCAGCTGCGCTGGCGTGGCGATGCTGAAAACGGGGGTGAGATCGGGCGCCATGCGATAGCGGCTGGCAATCTGACGCTCGGGTTGAAATGACTGGGCGATTTCCGGCCATGCCGCGGCCACATCCGGCGACGGCTCGGCAAATGGCGCGGGCGCCGGGGCCCCGACAATCCAGTCAATGCCCCGGTCCATGGCGCGCGCGGCCTGCCGTTCCCAGGCTTGCTGCGCGGGATCTCGGATCACATAGGTCGGCTGCATTTTCGCAAAGCTGTCAAATGATGGTGCGCTGGTCGCGGCATCTGGATAGGCCCGGATGCGCGCGCTATGGGCCTGCGCGAAATCCAGCAGCAGGCGCTCCTGCTGGCCCGGGGCTGCGGCGTCCAGCGCATCGCGCAGGAAACGCATGTCATTTTCCAGGGTCGCGATGCGGGTATCGACGAGCCGGCTGCGAAAACTGTCGAGATAGAAAAACGCCGCCCCCATCAGCGCCAGCGCCAGCAAGTTGACCGCGAGAATCCGGATTGTCAGCGAACGGACGCCAAAGCGCATGCTGTCTGGCATCGGCGCTCAGCCCTCAATCCTCGGCAAAGCGATAGCCCGCGCCATAGAGCGTTTCGATCGCATCAAAGCTGGCGTCCACTTCACGGAACTTGCGGCGCAGCCGCTTGATGTGGCTGTCGATCGTGCGATCATCGACATAGACATCATCCTGATAGGCAACATCCATCAGCTGGTTGCGCGTCTTCACCACGCCGGGGCGCGTTGCCAGCGCCTCGAGGATCAGAAATTCGGTGACGGTCAGCACCACATCCTCGCCGTTCCAGCGCACTTTGTGGCGCGCCGGATCGATCATCAGCGCGCCGCGCACCACCGGTTCGGGCGTCTGCTCGTCGCTGTCCTGCGGTCCGCTCGCCCGCACATAATCGGTGCGGCGCAAGATGGCCCTGATGCGCGCAATCAGCAGCCGGGGGGAGAAGGGCTTGGCGATATAATCGTCCGCTCCCATGGCCAGGCCCAGCGCCTCATCCAGCTCGTCATCCTTCGATGTCAGGAAAATGACGGGTATGCCGGATTTTTCGCGCAGGCGGCGCAGCAGCTCCAGCCCGTCCATCTTGGGCATCTTGATATCGAACACGGCAAGCGCAGGCGGGTTTTCGATCAGTGCCTTCAATGCACTTTCGCCATCGGCATAGATGCGCGTGGCAAACCCCTCGGCCTGCAGCGCAATGGAAACCGATGTCAGGATGTTGCGATCATCATCCACCAAGGCAATCGTCGTCGTCATTGCCCAGCCGGTTAGCCCATGGCGGCTGCCGGGGCAATGCGCGATACATGTGGCCGGGCCTGGATGTGGCCGGG
>CAZFYJ010000181.1:0-4488 GCA_964523215.1 uncultured Sphingomonadaceae bacterium
GCGATACAAGGTCACAATTCCGCCCAAGCTGGGCTATGGCGCGCAGGATAACGGGCCCATCCCAGGCAACAGCACGCTGATTTTCACAGTCGAGCTGCTCGAATTCAAGAGCCAGGCCGAGGTGCGCGCGATGCAGCAAGCGCAGGAGGCGATCATGCGCCAGCTGCAGCAGCAAGGCGAAGGCCAGCCCAAACAACAGTGACGCAGGGCCGAACGCCCCTCCGGCTATTTCGCCTTTTCCGGGCGCAGGCTGGTGCCGCTGCGGCCCTCGCGCATCGATGAGAACCAGCTGATGGGGTTATACCATTTGGTATTGCCATCCATCGAAAAGGTGATGATCTCGGCACGTCCGCCGATATTTTCAAACGGCACTGCCCCGCCCAGGCCATTGGCCTCGGGGCCGTTGATCCCCGGTTTCATGGCGGGGGCGCGGCTGTCCGCGCTCTGATCACGATTGTCGCCCATCAGGAAAAGCTTTCCCGGCCCGATGGTGATCTCTGGCGCGCCGGTGGCCGGATCGAGCACATTGTCAAGCGGGCTAATATCGAGATCGATCGTATCATAGCTGACGCCATTGGGCAGGGTTTCACGGATGATGGGGAGCAGGCACACCTCGTCGCCCGCCGCATTGCGCGTGGTCCGCCTGATAAATCCCTCGCATTCCGAATTGGGATCGGCCTTCAGCTCCATATCCGGCTGCTGGGTGCGGACGATCGGCACGCCATTGATGCTGAGCGCACCATCGCGGATGGACAGCCGGTCTCCCGGAAGGCCGATGACGCGCTTGATATATTCCACGCCCGTCACCGGATGATCGATGATCACGATATCGCCGCGTTCGGGCAATTTGCCCCAGATGCGGCCCTTCATCCACGGCAGGATATCAAAGCTGGGCGAGGCATAGGACCAGCCATAGGCATATTTGCTCACCACCAGCTGATCGCCGACCAGCAGATTCGGCATCATGCTGACCGAAGGGATGTAGAAGGGCTTTGCGATGATGCTGTGAATGCCCAGCACCGCGAGGATGAGGACAAGGATGCTGCGGATTTCATGCCACCAGTTGACTGGTTTTTCGGGCTTGGCATCTGCATCGGCCGCTGCTGCGGGGTCGGTCTGTGATGCGTCCGGGGTGGCAGGATCGGTCATGCAGCAGGGCTTTCTGAGGATTGGCAGGCTGGGGATTGGCTGGCGGCTTCAGCGCGGGCTTCGAGCACCACAAAGGCCTGCGCCCAGGGGTGATCATCGGTGATCGTCAGGTGGATATGTAGGGCGTGGCCCGGCGGGGTCAAGCGCTCCGCCGCGGCCAGCGCTCCCCCGCTCAGCGCCAGTGTCGGCGCGCCCGATGCTGCATTCACCACCCCGATGTCGCGCATGTAAACTCCGCGCTTGAAGCCCGTGCCCACAGCCTTGCTGAAGGCTTCCTTGGCGGCGAAGCGCTTGGCGAGCGTGCCGGCACGGGTCAGCGGGCGGCTGTTGGCCCTGGCGCGTTCGGTTGCGGTGAAGACGCGGGCCTCAAATCGGTCTCCATGGCGGGCAAGGGCTGCGGCAATGCGATCAATATTGCACAGATCCGATCCGATGCCGATGATCATGCGGCCAGCCCGTTTCTGATTGGCCTGTTTCTGATTGGCCTGTTGCCGATATGCGCGCTCATCGGGCGGCATCCATCAGCGCGCGCATCTTGCGGATGCTGGCCTCAAGCCCGGTGAAAATGGCTTCTCCCACCAGGTAATGCCCGATGTTCAGCTCTGCAATCTGGGGAATGGCGGCAATGGGCTGCACATTGTCAAAGGTCAGCCCGTGGCCGGCGTGCGGCTCGATCCCGTTCTTTGTGGCGAGGGCTGCGGCATCGGCGAGCCGTTTCAGCTCGGCCTCCACGCGCGCATGATCCCCATCGAGCCACAGATGCGCATAGCGCCCGGTGTGCAGTTCCACCACGGGCGCGCGCAGACGCATTGCCGCCTCGATCTGACGTGCCTCAGGCTCGATGAACAGGCTGACCCTGATCCCGGCGTCGCTCAGCCGGGTGACGATCGGTGCAAGATGATTATGCTGCCCGGCGGCATCAAGCCCGCCCTCGGTGGTGCGCTCTTCCCGCCGTTCGGGCACGATGCAGGCGGCGTGCGGGCGGTGCCGCAGCGCAATCGCCAGCATGTCCTCCGTTGCTGCCATTTCAAGATTCACGGGCAGCTGTGCTTCGGCCATGATGGCATCCAGATCGCCATCGCGAATATGCCGCCGGTCTTCCCGCAAATGCACGGTGATGCCATCGCCGCCAGCGTCCTGCACGATGCGCACCGCACGCATCGGATCGGGATGATCCCCGCCGCGCGCATTGCGGATGGTCGCGACATGATCAATATTGACACCCAATCTCAGTGTATTGGGCTGCAATGTGCCGGGGATGTGCCGGTCTGCGCTCATGCCGCCAGGCTCCGGCTGCCGGGCTTGATCGCGGGAATGGCGGCCAGTTCGGGCGGCAGGGCTTCGGCATCATAGGCCGGAATGTCGAGCTGGCACAGCGAGACCAGCGGCACACCAATATCGGCAGTGCCGCCCGATCGGTCGATGATGCACGCCGCACCGATCAGCTCGCCCGGATGCTGGCGGATGGCGGCGAGGCATTCGCGCGAGGAAAGCCCGGTCGTTACAATATCCTCCACCATCACCACGCGGGCGCCGGCCGGAATCTCAAAGCCGCGGCGCAAGGCGAATGCGCCACTCTCGCGCTCGACGAACACGGCGTTGCAGCCCAGCGCACGCGCCGTTTCATAGCCGGGAATGATGCCGCCGATCGCGGGTGAGACGACCAGATCGACAGTGCCGAACCGCTCGCGGATGGCATCGCCAAGCGCGGCGCAGATTCGCGCCGTGCGCACCGGATCCTGAAAGATGAACATCTTCTGCAGAAAAACAGGCGAATGCTTGCCGGACGAGAGGATGAAATGCCCCTGCAACAATGCGCCTGCAGCGCGAAATTCATCCAGAACATCATTGGCGTTCATGCGTCAAAGCCCCTCTTTCGTAACGTAAATCACATATGGCCTGGACCGCCGGGCAGCATCACGCCAAAATCGTCGCAAAAATAGTGCATCAGACGCTTGAGGCAAGCGCAAAGCTGGCTTATAGGCGCGGCACAATGAGGGACTGACCTGCGGACTGATGCGTCGTTGCGGGGACTGCCTGTTACAATATGGCTTTTCGGTCAGGGCTGCTTGTTGGCTCGGTTTGCGCATATACAGGGCAAGGTGACGAAATGAGAAAACTGATTGCAATCGCAGCGCTCCTGGTGGCCTCGATGGGCTCGGCGCTCAGCAGTGGTGTCCAGGCTGCGCCTTCCGCTGCTCCCGCTGCTGCCCCTGTGGCGGCACAAGCGCCCGTTGCGCCTGCCCCGGTAACCGTGACGCCCGTTGATGCCCCAAAGGCGGAGACGCCCACAACCGCCCTTGATGCCAGCTATGTGCCGATGCGGCCCGAAGACGGGCAGGGCCAGCCTGTCGCCAAGGGCATGGACTTCCAGCCGCAGGTGACCGAGGTGGGACGCTATGCCAAATGGCTCAACAATGCGATGCTGCTGCCGATCATGACCGTGATCTGCCTGTTCGTGCTCGCGCTGATGCTTTGGATTGTCGTGCGCTATCGCAAGAAAGCCAATCCGGTTCCGTCGACCACGACGCACAACACCACCATCGAGGTGATCTGGACCGCGATACCGATTGTCATTCTCGTGGCGATTGCCGTGCCCTCGATCGATCTGCTCGCGCAGCAGTATAAGCCGCCATCGAAGGATGCGGTGACCGTGAAGATCAAGGGGTATCAGTGGTATTGGGGTTATGAATATCCCGATTACGGCATCAGCGAATATCTCTCCAAAATGATCGACAAGGAGACGGCGGCAGAGCGTGGAGAGCCCTATCTGCTGGCCGTGGATGAGCGGATGGTCGTGCCGGTCGGCACTGAAATCAAGCTGATCATCACCGGGGCGGACGTGATCCACAGCTTTGCCGTTCCCGCCCTGTGGACCAAGATGGACGCCATTCCCGGCCGCCTGAATGAAACCAAGTTCAAGGCCGATCGCGTCGGCGTCTATTATGGCCAGTGCTCCGAGCTGTGCGGCGTCGATCACGCGTTCATGCCGATTGCGGTCGAAGTGCTGCCCAAGGAAAAATTTGCGGCCTGGGTGCGGTTCAAGGGCGGCAAAATGCCTGGTGATGCGCCTGCTGCCGCGCCGGCGGATGCGGCTCCGGCCGCTCCCGCCCCGGCACCGGCTGCCGCCGCACCGGCGGCCACGCCCGCTGCTGCGCCAGCAACCGCTCCTGCACAACCAGCACAGTAATGCGAAGTAAAGGGTCTTGTCATGACTGATATTGCTGCCACTCCCGCCGATCTGAAGGGCCATGAAGCGGCCCATGCACACGATCATGCGGACGAAAAACCCGGCTTCTTCGTGCGCTGGTTCATGTCGACCAACCACAAGGACATCGG
>CAZFYJ010000182.1:0-4465 GCA_964523215.1 uncultured Sphingomonadaceae bacterium
GCCGCGGTCAGCCCGCCCGGTGCGCAGAGCGTTGACATGCGCGTGGCGGAGACGCGCACAGGCAGCGTTGTCAGCATTGATCTGTGTGCCGATCAGGCGGTGCTGAGCCTGCTACCGCGATCCCGCATCGCCGCCGTCAGCATGGAGGCACAGTCCGATCCGGCCTTTGCGGCACCGCGGGCGAAGGGTGTTCCGCGCGTCCGCCCTTCGCTCGAACGCATATTGGCGCTGCGGCCGACAATGGTTGTGCGCAGCTATGGCGGCGGCGCGCATATCGCACGACAGTTGCAGGCAGCAGGCGTGCCCGTGGTGCAGCTTGGCTATGCGGCCGCGATGGACGATGTGCCTGCCAATCTGCGCGCTGCGGCACAGGCGATGCAAGCAGGGCCTGCGGGTGAGGCGCTGGCCGGTGATTTTGATGCGCGCCGCTCCGCCCTGCGCCCGCCGACTCGTGCCGCGCGCCTGCTTTACGTCACGCCCGGCAGCGTGACGGCGGGAAGGGACAATTTTGTCGCCAGCATCTTTGCAGCCGCCGGGCACCGAACCTATGCAGATCGTCAGGGCTGGCCCTCGCTGCCGCTTGAACGCGTGCAATCTGATCCGCCAGACCTTGTGGTGCGAGCCTTTTTTGACAGCAATCGCAACCAGCAGGATGCCTGGTCTTCGGCGCGTCACCCCGCGCTGCGCCGCGCGCTTGGCACCACCCCAGTGGTCTCGATTCCCGGCGGCTGGGTTGCGTGCAACAATCATCTGGCGATCTTGGCGGCTGAAGCCATCGCTGCAGCGGTCCCTGGGGGCGCCCGATGAGCGCCCGAACGATGCTGGCCCTGCTGTGGGCACTGCTTGCCCTCTCCTTTGCCGCTGCGCTGATGTTTGGAGAAATGCCGCTCTCCAGCCTCGATGTGCGGGGCAATCCTGCGCTGCGAGTCATTCTCTTTGATATCCGGATGCCGCGGGCGCTTGCAGCCGCGCTGGTGGGCGCAGCACTTGGCCTGTGCGGTGCTGCGCTCCAGGGCCTGCTGCGCAATCCGCTGGCAGAGCCGGGTGTGCTGGGCGTATCGGCAAGCGCTGCGCTGGGTGCGACGTTCATGCTCTATTCGGGCCTGGCGACGACGGGTGAATGGGCAATTCCGGCGGGGGCGATCGGTTGCGCGCTTCTCGCAACGGCGCTGCTGACAGCGGCAGCCCTGCGCATCCGGGGCACGGCGACGCTGATCCTCGCCGGGGTTGCCCTGTCCAGCATCGCAGGCGCGCTGATGGCGTTGCTGATGAATTTTGCGCCCAACCCCTTTTCATTGTCAGACATGATGAGCTGGCTGATGGGCAGCGTGGCCAATCGCAGCATGAACGACCTGACGCTGTGCGGGGTGCCGTTGCTGCTCGGCATGGCCATCCTGCTGACCCAGCGCCATGCGTTGACCGCGCTCACCTTGGGCGAGGCAACGGGACAAAGCCTTGGCATTTCGCTTTCGCGCGTGCGCCTCGGCATTATATTGGGCACTGGGCTGGCCAGTGGTGCTGCGGTTGCGCTGGCGGGTGCGATCGGATTTGTCGGGCTTGTCGCGCCGCATGTCGTGCGCGGATTTTTCGGCCACGATCCGGGGCGCACACTCATCCCGTCTGCATTGCTGGGGGCCATCATACTCCTGTGGGCGGATTTTGCCGCACGCATGCTGCCGACGACGGTCGAAATCCGCCTGGGTGTGTTGACGGCACTGATCGGCGCACCATTTTTCCTGCTGATCGCGCTTCAGAAAGGGCATGTGCGCCATGACTGAGCTGCGTGCCGAGGCTGTCAGCTATCGCATAGGAGCGGCAACGCTGCTCGCCGATGTCAGCCTCGCCATCCCGGCAGGGCGGCTGACGGCGATCATCGGTCCCAATGGCGCAGGCAAGTCCACCCTGCTGCGGCTGCTTGCCGGGCTGGAGCGCCCGGCATCCGGACGCATAGTGATCGACGGGCGTAGCATGGCCACCATTTCGCCGCGTGATCGCGCAGTGCAGATTGCCTATCTGCCACAGCGCCAGACAATCGCTTGGCCGATGCGGGTGAGCGATATTGTCGCGCTCGGCCGCTTTGCACATGGCAGCGCACCATCGCGGCTGGGCGCGGAGGATCAGCGCATCGTTGCCGACGCCATGACGTCAGCCGATTGCGCGCATCTGGCCGAACGCGCGGCAACGGAGCTTTCCGGGGGCGAGCTGGCACGTGTGCATCTCGCGCGCATGCTGGCCGGGCAGGCCCCGTGCCTGCTGGCGGACGAGCCGATCGCCGCACTTGATCCCCGACACCAGCGCGATACGCTGGCGCTGCTCAAGACGCGGGCGGAGCAGGGCTGCGCCGTTGTCGTCGTGATGCATGATCTGACGCTGGCGTGCACCTATGCAGATCAGCTCATCTGGTTGCGGGATGGCAAGGTTGCAGCTGCCGGCGCGCCGCATGAGACGATGGACAGCGCCCTTCTGCAGGCGGTGTTTGATCTGAGCGCAACCGAAAGCAAGGCCGTTATTGCGGCGGCACAGCGCCTTTAACGATTACGCCACCTTTGATCACCACCGTCACATTTTCGAGCAGCCGGATGTTGGCGATCGGATCCCCGTCCACGGCAATGATATCCGCGAGCCGCCCTACGGCAATTGCCCCAACATCGCGCTCGCGACCCAGCGCCAGGGCGCCGTTGCGCGTTGCGGCCTGAATGGCCTGCATCGGCGTCATCCCATATTCGACCATATAGCGGAATTGTCCGGCAGCAGTGCCATGCGGCATGATGCCGGCATCGGATGAAAAGATCATCTTCACCCCCGCCTTGTGCGCCTTTCTGAAATTGTCGCGCTGAATTTGCGCAATTTCGCGATCCTTGCGCAGATTATCCTCCAGCACGCCATTCTTCTTGCCCTCAGCCTGGGTATATTCCGTATTGAAGATATCCATGCCGAAATAGACGGGCTTGGCTCGGGCAGCCGCCAGCCTGATGCCTTCATCATCCACGAGGCTGGCATGCTCGATGGTGTCGATCCCGGCGCGGATGGCCGCCTTGATGCCCTCGGCCCCATGGGCATGTGCCGCCACCCGCAGTCCCCATTGCCGCGCCTCGTCCACAATGGCGCGCAATTCCGCCTCGCTCAGTTGCTGCTGCCCAGGCTCGGTATTGCGGGAAAAGACGCCGCCCGTGGCGCATACCTTGATCACCTGCGCACCATATTTGCGCTGCTCGCGCACGCGCTTGCGCAGCTCGTCGGGCCCGTCACCCGCCGCCGGGGACTTTCGATTGAACGAAGGGGGGAAATAGGTCTCGTCGCAATGCCCGCCCGTCGCGCCGATTGAATAAGCCGCCGGAACGATGCGCGGGCCCACGGCATAACCATCGATGATCGCCTGGTTGAGCGCGACATCATTATAGTTGGACGAGCCGACATTGCGGACCGTGGTAAAGCCCGCCTTCAGCATGTCCTGCGCTGCCTTCACCGCCGTGATCGCCCAGAAACTGTCCGAATATTCAAGCCCGCGATAGCCGCCGATATCTGCCGGGCTATCAAGATGCACATGCATATCGATCAGCCCGGGCAGGATCGTCTTGCCCGAAAGATTGACAAGCGTGACGCTGGACGAAAGCCGCACCGTGCGCGCATCCGCAATCTGGGTGATGCGGCCATTTTCGATGAAGACTGCCGGATTTTGGACCACCCGGCCCGCCAGCACATCGACCATGCGATCGGCCGTGACGACTATCGTCTTGGCGGGCGCTGGCGCTTCAGCCTGTGCCAAGGCCGGAGCTGCAAAAGCGATGGTCGCAAGGGCGGCTGCAACGCATGCCAGCTTTCCCCGATTTCCGCTGATGATGCACACACGACCCATGGCTGACGTCCTTCCCGAAATTTGCACAGGAACTTTAGGCAGATTTGATCGATCGCGAACAGCAAATTTTGCGGCGCGCAGCTGCATCACATGTGCAGCATTCTGCCATATGCGCCCAGCACGCTTTCGTGCATCATTTCCGAGAGCGTCGGGTGCGGAAAAACGGTGTGCATGAAATCGGCCTCGACCAGTTCGGCAGTCTTTCCGATGGTATAGCCCTGGATCAGCTCGGTTACTTCGGCACCCACCATATGCGCGCCCAGCAATTCCCCGGTCTTTGCATCAAACACGGTCTTGATGAAGCCCTCAGCCTCGCCCAGCGCGATCGCCTTTCCATTGCCGATGAAGGGGAAATTGCCCACCTTCACCTCATAGCCCGCTTCCCTGGCCTTGGCTTCGGTGAGGCCGACTGAGGCGACCTGCGGGTGGCAATAGGTGCAGCCGGGGATGTTCCGTGCGTCCATGGCGTGCGGATGAACGTCCTGATTGCCGAGGCTGGCGGCAATGGCCTCGGCGGCAATCACCCCCTCATGGCTCGCCTTGTGCGCCAGCCAGGGTGGCGCGGTGACATCGCCTATGGCCCACAGGCCGGGCACATTGGTGCGGCAC